>DASZMF010000870.1:0-5108 GCA_035552035.1 Candidatus Angelobacter sp. | reverse complement strand
AGCTTTGGCTCGTACCACATGCCGGTCACACCATGGCCTGGGCCGCCGCCCATCAGGAATTTGAAACACGGTTGCTGGGCTGGTTTGATTCGCATCGCGAGCAGCCAAGCCCGCAAGTTCACTCGGCGCAATCGGCTGTGGACCATCCGCATTGGGGCAGCAGGTCGCGGCATTTGCTGCGCGCTGTCTCGCGGGCGGCGAGAAAAGACTTACAGCGCCTTTTCTTTTACCGGGGATAGTTCGGCCAAAAATCTTTCTTCCACCACACGCGCAATCCTCTGCTGTACCTTGGCGATAGGATCCGTGGCATCTATTTTGGCTACGCGTTGCGGTGCGCGTTCGGCAATCGCCAAAAAAGCAGCCATGACACGGTTATAAAAAACACGGTTCTCTTTTTCAAAACGGTTTTCATCTTCCACCATGTCTTTGGCCTGCTCCACATTTCTGCGGCGGGCGCGGGCCACGGTTCGGGCCACGTCAGAGACCATCAGGATGGTCAGATCCGGTTGCAAGTCATGGCAGAGCGTTTTGTGCAGTTGCAAAACAATCTCGCTGCCAAGTTCGCGGCCGCCGCCCTGGTAGGCCTCGCTGGAATCAGTAAAACGATCGCAGAGCACCCATTGTCCACGCGCAAGCGCCGGCAGAATTTGCTCGTCAATGTGCTGGGCGCGGTCGGCAAACATGAGCGCCAGTTCGGCCAGCGGAGAAAGCCCTTCCGTCCGCGAACTTAACAGGACTGTGCGCAGCTTTTCTCCCAACGCAGTTCCGCCGGGCTCCCGCGTGGTGATGACGTCAATCTGGCGTTCACGCAGATATTTGGCCAGATTTTCCAGCTGCGTGGATTTGCCCACGCCATCCAGGCCTTCAAAGGTAATAAATTTGCCGCGCTGAGGAAGAGGCACGAGTAAGATTTAACCATAAACGCGAGACATCAGGCCCATTTTCGCGCAAAATAGGCAGAACCACTCACTGGAGGAACTACCATGCGGCTGGGTGACGATATTGACGATCACTGTTCGCGCTGCAAGCGTACCACCGACCACGCCATTGTTTCCTTGATGGGTGAAGAGGTACTTAAAACGCGCTGCCGCACCTGCAACGGCGAGCATAAATATCGCCAGAACAAAGGCCGCAGCAAAGAGATGACCACCCAGGAAGCCTTCGATAAAGTTCTTTCCAGTATTACCGGGGTGCAGCCGGAAGCGCCTGCGCCAAAGCGCAAAAGGAAATAGCTTTCCGGAATTTACGGCAGGCCATCCGCCAAAGCGGGGCCGCGCGGGGCTTCTACAGCCAGTTTTTCCGTTTTCGAAACAAAATTTGCAGCTTGTTTCAAATTGCACATTTCCAGTGACAATGGATTTGTGATGAGTACGGCAATCATGTCATCGAAAGACCTTCTCCATTCCGTGAATAATCAATTAACTGTAGTTATGGCCCAGGCAGAGCTTCTGGCAAGGTACGTTGCATCGGAACAAGAGATGGACCGGTGCCTTGAGATCAAGCAGGCTGCCTCCAAAATCACGCGTTTGATCCGAACCTATGTGGATGACGCGCAGATCGCGAATCCCAGCATCTGACCAACAAAATAGCTTATTAGGCCGTGCAAGAATGCAGGATACCGGCGCGGTGTGGCACTCTTGCGCTTCACACGTTGCCCCGTTAATCTTGGGGTCGCCTTTTCAATGGTGTGCGCCCACGGGAGACGAACCAAACCTATGACCACCTTGCTCCAACGGATAGCCCTGCTTCTACTCTTTGTAAGTTCATTTGCCGCAGTGGCGCAGAAGCGCCATGCGCAGCCTGCCGCCGGTGAGTCGCCGGCCCAGCCCATCAAGCTGGTGGTGGATGCCACCCACGCGCCGGAAAAAATGCTGCATGCACAATTGCAGATTCCCGTCACGGCGGGCGAGGTGAAGCTGGTTTTCCCCAAATGGATTCCCGGCGAGCATGGCCCAACCGGCCCGATCACTGATGTGACAGGCCTGCAGTTTTCCGCCAACGGGCAGAGACTGAACTGGCGTCGCGATTTGGACGAGATGTACATGTTCCATGTCACTGTTCCGCAGGGCGTTACAACTTTGGAAGCGCGGCTGGATCTGGTAATGCCTGCGCCGCCGGAAGGCTTTTCTTCCGGAGCGTCCGCCACCACGCAGCTTGATCTGATGAGTTGGAACCAGGTGGTTCTCTATGTCCCCGGAAAACCCTCTGACGATATTCAGGTAGTTGCCTCCCTGAAGCTGCCCGCCGGCTGGCACTATGGAACTGCGCTGCCCGTGGCCAACGAAGAAGGCGGACAGATCAATTTCCAACCGGCCTCGCTGACCACGCTGATTGATTCTCCGGTGATTTCCGGCGCGCATTTCCGGCGCATCGCGCTCACGCCGGATGGTCCCATTCAGCACTACATTGACGAAGTTGCCGATGGCGAATCCGCCCTGCAGATGCCTGCGGAAACCATTGCAGCTCACAAGCGTTTGATGGCTGAAACCGGAGCGTTGTTCGGCGCGCGCCACTATCGTGACTATCATTTTCTGCTCACGCTCAGCGATCACACGGCGCACTTTGGCCTGGAACATCATGAATCCAGCGATGATCGCGTCGGCGAGCGCACCATGGTTGATGACGATGAACGCTGGCTCGCCGGCAATTTGCTCTCGCATGAGATGACACATTCGTGGAACGGCAAATACCGCCGTCCCAAAGGGCTGGCCACGCCGGATTATCAGGCGCCCATGGAAGGTGATCTGCTTTGGGTCTATGAAGGACTCACTGAGTATCTGGGAAATATTCTTGCACCGCGCGCCGGCCTGTGGACCAAGCAACAATTTCTGGACGAGACGGCGGAAATAGCCGCTGCGCTGGACCATACGCCGGGGCGTTCGTGGCGTCCGCTGCAGGATACGGCCGATGCCGCGCAACTGCTGTATAGCGCCGCGCCAGAGTTTGAGAGCTGGCGCCGCAGCGTGGACTATTACCCTGAAGGATTTTTGATCTGGCTGGAAGTGGACACCGTGATCCGGCAGCAGACCAGGGGCGAGAAATCCATCAACAATTTCTGCCAGATATTTCATGGCGGCGGAAACACGCCATCCAAAGTTTTGCCGTACATCTTCGATGATGTAGTGAAGACCTTGAACGACGTTACGCCGTACGACTGGAAAAAATTCCTGCGTGACCGCCTGGATACATACGGCCCCGGCGCTCCGCTGGGCGGCATTACGAATAGCGGTTGGAGAGTTGTGTACACAGACACTGCCAGTGAATTCACCAACGCCATGGAAAAAGCCCGCAATGTAGTGGATGCCCGCTTTTCCATTGGGCTGGCGCTTGATGACAAAGGCGGCATACACGATGTGATCGTCGATAGCCCGGCATGGAAAGCCGGCATCGCGCCCGGAACCACGCTGGTGGCGGTGAACGGCAGAAAATATAATCCAGATATTTTTCATGACGCCATGAAAGAAAGCAAAAGCAGCGGCCACATGGAACTGCTGGTGATGAACGGTGATTACTATAAAACCTTCACGCTCGATTACCATGACGGCGAAAAATTCGCCCATCTCGTGCGTGATGGATCCAAGCCGGATATTTTGAGCGACATTATTAAGCCGTTGGCGAAATAGCTATTCGCCGTTAGCAATTAGCCATTGGCCTTTAGCAAATCTGAACTGGAGAGTCCGCTGGGTTTTCGGCGGGCTCTTTTTTTGCCGATCTTCTATCTCTCGATCTTTGTAGCGCAACCAAACTCTGCACTACTAAAGCTGACTACCAAAACAGAGAGAAGCCAAAAGCATTTTCTTGATCAGTTCTTATCTGCGAAAATCTGCGGCAAAAAAGATTTTTCACTCTTGCACACCCGCAAATAAATCCGTCTCCAGCTCTGACGTGCGCGGTGTCGAACTGTTGGCCAGATGAAAGAATTCGGCGTTGCTCCGCCGGCGTACCATTTCTTCAAAGAAGCCAAACAGCGGTTGCTGTGATGTGTGGCACTTGAACGCGGCAATCTTTGCTTCAAGCTCTGGTTGCTTAAGTTGAATTGTTGTTGTTACCGGTGAGAGCGCCACCGCCGGACGCCCCGGCATGGTGAACAGCGCCGTGCCGTAATAAAGCTTTTGCGTCAGGTGCGGAGCCAGTCCGTTCTGCAGTTGTTCGGGAAAGCGATTGCTGCGGCCGGCCCAGTGAGCGGCCATGGTGGCAAAGAGCGTAACCATGGAATGATCAGCATGGCCCGTAACCGCGCCTTCCGTGCCCATGGTCATCATCACCTGCGGACGCACCTCGCGCACGCGGCGCGTGAGATCTTCCACCATGGCAAAAAAGTTTTGCCGGTCCAGCTTCCCATCCGGATAATCCAGCACTGTGCCCCGGCTGACTTTAAGCAGCTTGCACGCTGCCTGAAATTCAAGGCGGCGAGCAGCGGAAAGCTCGTCATCAGACTTTGCGCCCCCACGATGCGTGGCTGCCTGCCCAGGCGTAAGGCAGATCACGTGTGTTTCCACGCCACGTTCGGCATAGCGCAGCAGGGTTCCGCCAAAGCCGGCGGCTTCGTCGTCAGGATGAGCAGTTATACACAGCAGGCGAAGCATCTTTTTTCCCGTAACCCTTCTCTCATCATGTGAGCTTCTTGTGTATCACGGCGCGCCCCGGGTGCGCCACACGGGAAGCCGGAGCAACACTCCATGAAAACACACAGCACCACCATCAGCGGATTTCTTCTTATTGCCGGCTTCGCGTTCGGAGCCTTTGCCGGTACAGCCAGTAAAAGTGACGTCAGTTTACGCTCCGCCATGCCCGCCGGATATGACGTGATGCTACTCAAACCTTCGGGCAATATTCTTTCCTTCATGGCCCTTATTGAGTGCCCGGAGATTGAAGGCGCGAAGCATGTATCAACCGGCGCAAATGCAAAACTGGTTTCTGCCAGCGGCCAAACCCTTCAAAATTTTCCTCAGCACTTCAGCTTTCGTGTAACCGCGTCACTCAGAAAAATCCTGCTCGACGGCCCGGTCGCCTCGGTCAACTTTCCTCATGATCCGCATGAGCTTCTGCTCAAGCTCAAATTTCGTGTCCGCGACTACCATGGCCTGGAATCCCGCGAAATTGTTCCT
>DASZMF010000869.1:0-7477 GCA_035552035.1 Candidatus Angelobacter sp. | reverse complement strand
GTGGCGTTTTCCACGGATGTCCCCGTTGCCCAACGGAAATAGCGGGCCAATTCATGGTCTGTTTCAATCAAGTTCAGCATGCCGGGCCGGACACTGTTCAGCAGCTTTACGTCCTCTTTGAGAAATTGCCTGATGAGCCCCAGCCTGGCAGCGGCCAGCAGAGGCTTAACAAGACGTACGGCCTTTGATCGGCTCCGCGGGAGCCAGCTGAATATCTGCACTAATACGCGCTCCTCACCGAGCGGTCGAAGCGAAACCATTCCGTAGGTTGTTGTTCGTTTCAATTGTGCTGATACCAGCACCAGGCTTCCGCTCCAATTCGTCGCAGTCATCGTTGCTTCCGGGCCAGAGATGATTCGTATCAGCCGGTCATACCATCTGTGCTTACCGACTCGTGCCACGGTGCGCGAGGCCAGCGCGTGATCACCAACGCTCCATACGGCCGGCGGCGCCAGCAGTTCACGCTCATGCACAGAGTAAAGATGTTGCGTATCAAAACAGTTTGCACCCACCAGATACCACGGACAGGATAAATAAAGATTGAGCGGGCCAGCCCATACGCAGTCTTCGGCTGCAAGGTCCTCATAGAACGGCAGCGGATAGAGTGCCTTGACGCCATTCCACATAAAGACCAGGCCGTTAAGAATCGTGGAAGGATAACTTCTTTGGCGAGCAAATGCCGGTACTGTCGTCGAGCGGGGAACACCAACACACTTGCCGTCGATAGCAAATCGCCAGTTATGGAAAGGGCATTCCAGGCAATCTTCCACCACCCGTCCCATGGCGAGGTCAGCGCCCATGTGCGAACAGTTTGCGTCCAGTATTCCTATCTGGCCGAAGCTGGTGCGAAATGCAACCAGACGGCGGTCAAGATACGTAATGCTGACAGGGCCACGAGCGAGTTCGCGCTCCGTGCAGAAAAAGCTCCACCCTGCGGGAGCAAGCGGGAATGCTGCCGGAGAGAAGCGCAACGAAGATTGTGGCGAAGCGATCAAGCATGGTTAGCTTACATTCAGTTCTCTAGTTTCACAATCTAAAGATTGAGTTTGGATGGATGGCATTTTGCGGCAAGAGAAGAGTGTCGTTGTTTGCCGCTGTACTAAGGTTCTACGTTGGTGTTTCATAAGCCTTGAATGATATGAACGCACTGAAGGATTACACAATAATTACAAAGTGCACTTAAATGCCATGCTAGAATTTTTTGCAAAGTACGGTCAGCCCTTAAAAGGAAACCTATGCATGTAGATGAAGTTTGTTCTTCAAGCGTGGTTAGTTCCTGTTCATCCCTCACTTTTTCTGGGGAGCGCAAGTTGCGCATCGTCCTGCTCTCTCCGCGTGGTCCGCTATACCGGCATCGCGGCGGCATATGGAAAAAGACCATGCGCTATGCTCCGCTCACTCTTACCACGCTGGCGTCGTTGGTGCCGCCTGAAATTCCGGTGGAGATTGAAATTATTGATGAAAGCGTTGACCAGATTGAGCCTGACCAGATCCACGCGGACCTTGTGGGCATAAGCGCCATCACGGGCACCGCGCCGCGATCTTATGAAATTGCCGAACGGCTGCGGCAGCGGAATATTCCTGTAGTCATTGGCGGCGTTCATCCCACGCTCATGCCGGAAGAAGCCATGCTGCATGCTGATAGCGTTGTTGTTGGTTATGCGGAAGAATCCTGGCCACAATTGTTGCGCGATTTTGTAGGCGGACGCATGGCCCGGCGCTACGACCAGAGTCCAACACTCAAGCTGGCAAATCTTCCGTTTCCCCAGCGCCAGCTTTTTGACAGAAGCAAAGTGAACATTGCTCACACGCTTGAGGCTACGCGCGGCTGCATTTTTCAATGTGAATTTTGCGTTGTGCCGGCAGCCTGGGGCAAGCCGCTGCAAAAGCCAGTAGCGGACGTGCTGGCTGAAATCAGGCAGATGAACGCCCGGCGGTTAATTTTCCTTGACCTGAATTTAATTGCTGACATGCGCTATGCAAAAGAACTTTTCACCGCGTTGATTCCACTAAAACTTCAGTGGGGCGGACTTGCCACAACTACTATCGCATGGGACGACGAACTTCTCGATCTTGCCGCGCGCAGCGGCTGCCGCGGACTGCTGATTGGCTTTGAATCGCTCAACCCGGAGTCGTTGAAGGAAACTAAAAAAGGCTTCAACATGCGGCGCGATTATTTTGAAGTCGTGCGAAAAATCCGCGATCGGGGCATCGCCATTATGGGCTGTTTTGTGTTTGGTTTTGATCATGACACGCTTCATACATTTGATGAGACCTTTGACTTCATCATGGACTCGCATATGGACCTGCCGCGTTATGCGATTGCTGTTCCGTTTCCCGGTACCGCCCTCTACAAAAGGCTGAAGAGCCAGGACCGCATCACCACGGAAAACTGGGCGCTCTATGACGGCCAGCATGTGGTGTTTGAGCCGCGCAACATGACGGCAGCAGAGCTTCTGGAGAATACGCATCGCGTCTGGAAGAAGACTTATAGTTATGCATCCATAGGCAAGCGATTGTTTGGATCGAGAACACAGCTACCTATCGCGATTCCAGCGAATATAGGTTATCGCTTCTATGCTAATCACCTGGACAGTTTCTATACCTGCGACTGGCGGCTGGCGCCAAATGCTTAACGAGCTATTATGCGTTTAACTTTGATTCATCCGTGTATTGGCCGGCGGAAAGGGCAGCCGTATATTCGCACCTGGCAGATGGAGCCCCTTGCTCCGGCCACGCTGGCGGGACTTACGCCGCGCGACCGCGACACGGAAATCCGTTTCTATGATGACCGCACGGAGTCCATTCCGTTTGATGAGCCGACTGATCTGGTGGCGATGAGCGTGGAAACGTACACGGCCAAACGCGCGTACCAGATTGCTTCAGAGTATCGGCGGCGCGGCGTGCCGGTGGTGATGGGCGGATTTCATCCCACGCTGGTGCCGGATGAGGTAAGGGAATACGCAGAGTCCATTGTGATTGGGGAAGCTGAGGGGCTGTGGCCAGAAGTGATCGAGGACTTTCGCAATGGACGGCTACAGCGTGTCTATCGCCAGCCCAAGCGGCCTCCGCTCACGGGGCTGCGTCCGGACCGTTCCATCTTTACAGGTAAACGATATCTGCCGGTAGGCCTGGTTGAAGCTGGACGCGGCTGCCACTTCCGCTGCGAATTCTGCGCGGTGCAGAGTTATTTTGCCAATACACAGACGCGCCGGCCGGTGGATGAAATTGTGGAGGAGATACGGCGCATCAAAAAGCCTTTGATATTTTTCGTCGATGACAACATCACTTCCAACATGGAGCAGGCCAAGGAATTTTTTCGCGCGCTTATTCCGCTGAAGGTCCGCTGGGTCAGCCAGGCCAGCATCAACGCCGCGCATGACGAAGAGTTTCTCAAGCTGATCAAGGCCAGCGGCTGCCAGGGCTTGCTGATTGGCTTTGAGTCTCTGAATCCCGCCAACCTGCAGCGCATGCATAAAGGTTTTAATATGATGAAGGGAGGCTATGAGAAAGCACTGGCCAATCTTCGTCGCCATGAGATCAGGCTCTATGCCACCTTTATTCTTGGTTATGATGAAGACGCCGCCGACACGTTGCAGGAGACGCTGGCGTTCGCTCAGCGGCATCGTTTTTACATTGTTGCCTTCAATCATCTGACGCCATTTCCCGGTACACCGCTTTACAGCCGCTTGCAGGCTGAAGGCCGGTTGCTCTATGACAAATGGTGGCTTGACCCTGAATACCGTTATGGCATGGTACCGTTTGCGCCGCGTGGGCTCACCGCAGAAGATGTGAAGCAGCGCTGTATTGAGGCGCGGCAAAAATTTTATGGCTTATCTTCCGTGCTTCGCCGCGGGTTTGACAAGGTGAACAGCAGCAACTGGTTTATGTGGGCCCATTTCTTTTCCATCAACCTGCTGTTTCGCTCTGAAGTTCTTCAGCGCAAAGATTTCCCCTTGGGTGATGAATCGTATAAAGCTTCGCTGCTCAAGGTGCGGCAGAGTCTCCCTCGGTTGCAAGACGCGCATATGGAACTGCCGGCATGATGCGAGTCAGCGTCAATCTTGCCAGTCCTGCAGATGATGCAGCCATCCGCTCGCTTATGCGCCGCCAGCCAATGCCGGGGCGCATTGCAGTGACGTTTGAGCGCGAGCCAGATTTCTCTCTGGGCTGCGCGGTGACCGGTGAAGATTGCCAGATCCTGGTAGCGCGCAGCGATCAGGGCGAAATTGTTGGCGTGGCTTGCCGCTCTGTGCGGAAGGTTTTTGTGAACGGAGTTGAGCAGCGCCTGGGATACCTGGGGCAACTCCGCATTGACGAGCGCTTTCGTGGCCGCTGGCTGGTTTCGCGCGGCTTTTCTCTCTTGCGCCAGATGCATGAAGCTTCAGGCGTCCCAGCTTATCTGGCTGCCATTGTTGGCGGAAATGATCAGGCGACAGGCGTATTGGTGGAGAAGCGGCGCCGGTTCTTTCCTGAATTCAATAGCGTTGCCGACTATTGCACGCTCGCGATAGATACTCACTGTGCAAGACGAACTTTGCCGTGCGCAGCGCAGATCTCGCACGCTGATTGCTGTGACCTGCACGAGGTCGCTCGCTTTCTACAGACCCATGGCAAAACGCGCCAGTTCTTTCCAGTATGGAACGAGTGTTCGCTCAACCAGCTTTCGGCCTATGGCTTACATGCCAATGATTTCTGCATTGCGCGGCGCGAGGGTGAAATTGTGGGAGTCATGGCTTTGTGGGACCAGTCGGCATACAAACAGACGGTAATCAACGCCTATTCTGGCTGGCTTAAAGCAATTGCACCACTCTGGAATTCCAGCGCTCCGTTGCTGGGGCGCAGTTCATGGCCGCGTCCGGGTGAGACTTTGCGCAGCGCTTATGCTGCGCTGATTTGCATTGCTGACGATGACAGCGCGGTATTCGCGTCGCTTTTACGCGAGGTCTATAACCTGGCGCATTCGCGCGGATTCAGCCATCTCATGCTGGGGCTGGATGCTCGCGATCCGCTGTTGCCTGTGGCCCAGGCTTACACACACATTCTTTATCCCAGCCGGCTTTATCTGGCTGAATGGTCTGATGGAGGGCATATACATGAGCGACTTGAGCAGCGCCCTGCTTACGTCGATATCGCAACGCTCTGAAGGGAGCGCTGCACCGCGCCTGGCTGGTAGCGTTGTTGCGCGCGGGGTGGTCTCATCCGCCGAGCGCAGAGAGATGTATCGCCTGCTGGAAGCTTATTTCTCAGGGACAAGCCTCCGTCAGTTTGAAGCCGACCTCGCAGAAAAAGAATTGGTTTTCTTGCTGCGCGATTCAGTTACCGGACAGATACAGGGATTTTCTACATCCATGCGGCTCTCTGCGCGGATTGATGACGAGGATGTAGTTGCTTTCTTCTCTGGCGACACAATCATTGCGCGCGAATACTGGGGTGACTCTTTGCTGGCCCGGCTATGGAGCCAGAAAGTTTTTGCCGAAGCTGATCTTATTCATGCAGCGCGTCCTTCGGCCCGGGTGTATTGGTACCTGATCTGCTCTGGATATCGCACATGGCGGTTTCTGCCGGTGTTCTTCCGCGAATATTGGCCCAACATGGCCGCTGTCACGCCGGCACACCAGCAAAGTATTCTGGATACACTTGGGCAGCAAAAATTTGGCAGCCAATATGTTCGCGGCGTGGGCGTAGTTCATCTTCGTTCAGCTGCTCCGCTGCGCAGCGGTATCTCAGATATTACAGAGCAACGAATGACAGGTCGCCAGGTTGCGTTTTTTGCCCGCATGAATCCTGGCCATATACTGGGTGACGAACTTGCCTGCCTGACGGAAATTACCCGCAGCAATCTCACCAGAGCGGGCCAACGAATGGTCGGCTTCACGGTGGGACAGTGAGGCAAGCCATGGCAACGGCAGCAGCGCTTATCCATGACCGCGAAGCCCCAGCTAGCTGGAGCAGGCGGACCTGGTACCTGGTAACCATGGGATTGCTTGTCTCGCTGCCATATTTCTGGCTGGAACAGCATGTTACTTTTCCAGTGACACAGGTTTCTGCCAGCGCAATTGACCGTGCGATACCTTTTGTTCCATCCACGTCATGGCTCTATATTTCACTTTACCTGCAGCTGGCTTTGCCGGTCTTTCTTGTGAAAGATGCGACGCGTCTGCGCCACATGATTTTTGGTTTCGGCTGGATTGCCGTTGTCTCGCACCTGACATTTTTCTTCTGGCCTACGGCAGTCGCGGCATTTTCTGCGTCAAGTTTCGCCATGCCAATGCGGCTCATCCTGGCCGCCGATACATCTGGTAACGCGCTTCCGTCATTACATGCTTCGCTCGCTGTTTACTGCGGTCTTTGTTCGGTGAAGCTGATCAAAAATAAATGGCTGCGGAGTGGAATGTGGATTTGGACCTTACTCATCCTGGCTTCCACGTTGCTTGCGAAGCGGCATGAATTGGTCGATATTCTGGCAGGCGCAGCACTGGGCGCATTCGCGTACTGGGCGCTCTCACGCCAACGGCCGCATGAGCCAGCCTATTGCGAAGCATGGCAAACCACTATTAATTCTAGAAAATCACTCTCGCAAGGAATTGAAACCGAACTCGCGCCGCTGTTTCTGACCAATGGGCGCAAACGCGCATTCGAGCTGGCATGTTTTTTCAGCGTGGCGATCATCGGCGTCTGGCTGAGTTTATATGGCTGGGCAGGTTCGCGCTGGTTCCTGATTGCCAGCGGCATCCTGGTTACAGCTCTGGCGCTCAATGCATTTGTATTGCTCATGCATGACGGCATGCACTCCACACTTTTTAAAAATCGCCAATGGAATTGGCTAGGCTCTGTGCTTCTGGGCTCCACATTTCTCATGTCGTTCACGGCGTATCGAATCCTGCACACGCGGCACCACAAATTTCTGGGTGATCCGCGAGATCCGGATGACTACCAGAATTACGTGCGTCCACGGCTGCTGTTGTGGTTTCTTCATTTTGTGCGCCTGACCGTGGGCTCAGTGCTTTATCTTGCGTTGATACCGTTCCTGGCATTGAAGTATGGCGGTGATGCGGAGCGTCGCCGCATTCTGGGTGAATATGCTTTTCTGTTTGCTGTCTATAGTGCGTTGCTGCGTTTTGTGCCCGGTCACATTTTGTTTTTTGCCTGGTTTGCTCCACTGCTGATTGTCGGCAGTCTCACGGCTGTGCGGGGCTTTACCCAGCATGGCATTACTGACGCTGCTGATCCGCTGCTGGCCAGTCGAACGGTTTTTCCGAATCCTGTGGTTGGTTTTTTTCTGTTGCATGAAAACTATCATCTGGAACACCATCTTTTTCCTGAGGTTCCCAGCTATCATCTGCCGCGATTGCATCAGCTGATTTGGCGGCGCTTGCCCCGGGCTGTTTCCAGCCGCGGATATCTAAGTTTTCTCTCCAAGTTTCTTCGCGCTACTCCACGGATGGATGAAACTCCCATTGGTCTGGAGCATCCG
>DASZMF010000868.1:0-1512 GCA_035552035.1 Candidatus Angelobacter sp. | reverse complement strand
GCTGCCGTGGCTGACCTGCTGGTACCGCACTTGCAGGGAAGACCACTCTCACTCAAGCGCTATCCCAACGGCATTGATCATGATTTCTTCTTTCAGAAAGACGCTTCCGGATTCCCCGACTGGCTGCATCGGGAAGAGATCAGCGGTGAAGAAGAAGGCGCTAAAGAAGAAGGCGCTAAAGTTCGCGTAATTGCCGACGACAAAGCCTCTCTCCTTTACCTGGCGAACCTTGGCTGCATTGATCAGAACCCATACATGAGCCGCCTGGGCTCGCTCGATAATCCAGATTTCATCCTCATTGACCTTGATCCCTACCACTGCGGTTATGACCGCATTGTTGAAGCCGCCCAACTGGTCCGGCAAAAACTCCAGCTGATCGGCCTCACTGGATACCCTAAAACCACCGGCGGCAACGGCATGCACGTCTATGTTCCCGTGGAACCGATTTACGAATTTGCCCAGACCCGTTCATTTGCCGAAATACTCGCGCGCTGGGTGGCCGCCGAACGTCCTGACCTTTTCACCACGCCCCGCATGGTGGCCTCGCGTGAAAAGGGCAAAGTCTATTTTGACTACCTGCAAAATGCCAGCCGTAAGACCATCTCTGCGCCGTATGTGCTGCGCGCACATCCCGGAGCACCAGTCGCCACGCCGCTCAAGTGGGATGAAATTGTTCCCGGCATCAAGCCAGCGCAGTTTCATATCGCGAATGTCTTGCGACGGTTTGAGCGTGTCGGTGATCTCTTCAACGGCGTGCTAACCAAGCCGCAGGAACTTGCACCCGCACTGGAAAAGCTTGGCCATGCAATGCAGCAATGAAACCCTTGCCACTGATTCATTCCATTGCTACCCTCGAATCAAGCGGCCTTCGTCCATTTTGGCGGCCCATGTGCCCAGCCCTTGCCGCGCGGAAATAGAAGCACGTCTGCCTTTAAAATTCGCGTTTCTTCGCGTGTATTCGCGGCCCAATTCTTTGCCGCGGCTCTTTTCCTTGGCTTTGGCAACGCTTTCTGCAATTCATTACCGTTTGATCTGCGTTCATCTGCGCAAATCTGCGGCAAAATTTGTTTTGCTCCATGTCGACGCGCCATCCACAGCAGCTTTGACATCATTTGCAAATCCACCGCCAGCCTTCCCGCTGTTTTGCAATCAATCCTGCCTTCAATCAATGCCTGCGCCATCACTGCAATCGTCACTTGAATGCCTTTGAAATTGGTAAACAGGTTCGCCATCTCAAACTCTGGATTGCCTCTTTTGCGCATCTGCGCCACAGCTTCCGCCAGCACTGTGTGCCGCTCCCGCTCCCGGCGCAACGCCATCGCCTTCTGCCCGGCATGCGCATGGCACAGCTGCGCGCCTTTCTCCGCCGGAGCTTTGCACTGCTCCCCATTCCTGCGGAACTCCTGGCACCGCCGATAGTAGGCGTATCGAGCTTCAGGTGCTTTAACGAGATTCAAACTGTGTATCTCTTCCATCATCACGTTTTCCAATTCCGGCGATTACCAATTTGGA
>DASZMF010000867.1:0-3860 GCA_035552035.1 Candidatus Angelobacter sp. | reverse complement strand
ATTGCGCCGCAGAAGCCTTCCCTTTTGTCTGCGCGTGCATCCAAATAAACAGATGGGTGATGGAATGGGTTTTTATCGTTTCCCTGTTTGAGTTGCGTTGAAGTCCAACGATGTCAGGCGCAGCTACATCACCCAACTGATTTTCTTGGCAGCCGCTTTTCGCCAGTGATTTCTCACCGACGAAGGCTCTAGCTCTTCTTCGCTTCCAGCTCGGCCCATCGGGCATAGAGCTGATCGACCGTCTTTTGCGCTGCTTCCATCTCGTCGTGTGCCGTGAGCAACTTCTGCGCATCCGTGGCGATCTTTGGATCTTCAGCCGCTGCCCGCTTCTTCTCCAGCGTTTCTTCTGCCTGCGCGATTCTCTCTTCGATCGTCGCAAACTCGCGCGCTTCGTTGTATGAAAGCTTCTTCTTTGCCACAACACCAACGGATGGCGTGGTCTTTGCTGGCTCCGCACTTTTTACACTTGCTGGTTGTTTGCTCGTTGCCTGCCATTCTTCCCATTGCAGATAGTCCGCGAAACTCTCAGCGCCGCCGCGCCCATCCAGTCCCAGCACCATGGTGGACACGCGATCCAGCATGTAGCGATCATGCGTCACCAGCACCAGCGCGCCGGTATATTCCAGCAGTGTTTCTTCCAATATCTCGAGCGTCGGAATATCCAGGTCGTTCGTCGGTTCGTCGAGTAGCAATAAATCCGCGGGCTGCAGCATCAGCTGGGCAATCAACACGCGCGCCCGTTCGCCGCCAGAAAGCCGCCCCACAGGTTGATTTAACTGCTCGCTGGCAAATAAAAAACGCGCCGCCCATGAAGCCACATGCACAACGCGATCCTGATAGACCACCGCATCGCTGTCTGGCGCCAGCGCGCGGCGCAGAATCACGTCCGGGTCAAGCACTCGATTCTGGTCAAAATAAACTACGCGCAGAAAATCCGCGCGCCGAATCTCTCCCGCCGTCGGCTGCATTTCTCCGCGCAGCAGCCGCAGCAGCGTGGTCTTGCCACTGCCATTCGGGCCCACCAACCCCACGCGCTTGCCGGCCGACACCATAAAATCGAGATCGGCAAAAAGCTCGCGCTCGCCAATGGTGTAACTCACGTGGTTCAACTCCACCAGCCGCTTGGTCTTGCGATCAGTGGCAGAAAAATCAATCTTTGCGCTGCTGGTGCGCGTGCGCGAGTTCAAATCCGCCAGGTCAGAGATCATCTGGTTCGCCGTGTTGATGCGCGCTTTTGCTTTGGTCGCGCGGGCCTTGGGTCCGCGGCGCAGCCATGCAATCTCAGTGCGCACGCGGTTTTCCAGTGACTCCTGGTGCTTTTCCTGCGTGAGCAGAAACTCTTCTTTCTTTTCCAGAAACGCGCTGTAGTTGCCCGGCACGCGCAGCAGACCATCAGGATAAGCGCGGCTCAACTCCACCGTCTGCGTGGCCACGTTCTCCAGAAAATACCGATCATGGCTTACCACCACGCACGCAAACTGCTCGGCTCGCAACAACTCTTCCAGCCACTCAATACCTTCAAGATCAAGATGGTTAGTCGGTTCGTCCAGCAGCAGCACGTCGGGCTGCTGCACCAGAGCTTCGGCAATCGCCAACCGTTTGCGCCATCCGCCGGAAAGCCTGCTGGCATCGGCATCAAAGTCTTCAAAGTTCGCGCGGCCCAGCGTCTCAAACAAACGTCCCTGGCGTTCAGCTTCCGGCACGCCACTGCGCTCCAGCGCTTTTGTCATCACGGAGCGCACCGTCTCACCCGCGGCAAACTGCGAATCCTGGATCACATAGCTCATGCGCGTGTGTCGACGCACCGCCACGTTGCCCACGTCTGGCTCAATCTGGCCGGCAAGAATGCCCAGCAGCGTTGACTTGCCCGAGCCATTCGGCCCGATCAAGCCAATGCGGTCACCTTCAGAAATGGTGAACGATACATCTTGAAATAACGGAGAAGCGCCGTAGGTCTTGGCAACTCCCTGTGCGTTGATAATGGGCGGCAAAGATTTATCTTACTCCGCTAAGCTTATTTGCCAACATACAGCTCGGGCAGAGTCTGCTTTAGATGGTCAACCTTGGGCAGATCGTTGATGGCAATATACGGCTCATACGGATGGTGCACCGCGTAATCCTGGTGATAATCTTCCGCCGTGTAGAACGCCTGCAGCGGCGTAAGCTGCGTGACAATCGGCTCAGGAAAAAGCTTGCCGCGATTGAGCTGATTAATGTAAGCCTGGGCGACGCGCTTTTGATCGTCATTAGAAAAGAAAATCACTGACCGATACTGCGTGCCTGAGTCCGGCCCCTGCCGGTTCAGCTCCGTGGGATCATGCGCGACGGAAAAAAATACTTTCAACAACTGGCCGAACGAAACCTGTGACGGATCGTAAACTACTTTCACCGATTCAGCGTGGCCGGTCTGTCCACTGCTCACCGTTTCATATTGCGCTGTGTTTGCGGAGCCGCCGGAGTATCCGGCGGTGGCGCTGCTCACGCCTTTTACGTGCTCAAATACAGCCTGTATGCCCCAGAAACATCCGCCGGCCAGGACAACCGTCTGCGTGCTCTTGGCTTTGGCCAATGGAGCATCGGCGGCTGGATCTGGAAGCTTCACAGCGTTGCTGGAAGCATGGCACGCGATGGTGCTGAGTAGAAACACAAGCGGTAACAATCTTATATAGGAGCGCATATTTTTATTCTTTCTTCTTCCACTCTTCTGCGGCTTTGCTGGCTTACTGCTTTGAGCCAGACTTTGGGCCGACTCATTTAAGCTTTGCCGCTGTGTGCAGCCTTTGCCTTTTTAGTGCACTTTTGCTTTTTGGTGCAGCCTTTGCCTTTGGTGGAAGAGCGGCCCTTCAGGGCCGCGTTAAGATGTAAACAAAATGTGGGGCTTTAGCCCCGGTGATTACGCCTTCTTCACAAACTTCAATGAAGCGCTGTTCATGCAATAGCGCTGGCCGGTAGGCCGTGGGCCATCACTAAACACATGCCCCAGATGCGCATCGCAACGCGTGCACGCCACTGCCGTGCGGCTCATGCCAAACGTGCTGTCATTGATCGACTCCACGTTCTCTTCAGCAATCGGCTGATAAAAACTCGGCCAGCCCGTGCCCGATTCAAACTTGGTGTCGGAAGTGAAGAGCGCCGTGCCGCAGCACACGCAACGATACAAACCGCTGTCGTGGTTGTTCCAGTATTGACCGCTGAAGGCCATCTCTGTATCGTCATGTCGCGTGATGTTGAAAGAGTTGGGCGGCAGTTCACGCTGCCACTCTGCGTCTGTCTTCACAACCTTGGGAACGTGTACCGTGTCTTTGCGCTCGCCGGCATCAGTAAACTCCACAATCGTTACTTCCTTTGGAGTCTGGTTAGCCACGCTTTTTTCTGCGTTCGCTTCTGCCGTCTCGGTTTTCTTTGAAAAAATGCTCATATAAAAGTATAGACCTCCGCCAATTGCCGCCGCTGAGAGCAGGAACGCGCGGCGCGACGTCTTGCGCGCTGTAGGATCGGCTTGGGATTCAGTATCAAACACGCTGCGTTCCTTTAAACTAATCTTACTCTTGCGGCCTACTATTTGATTCTGAAATGCCGGAAAAGATACATGGTAATAAAGGCTTAATGAAGAACACCAAACGCGATAACGACATGCGCTCTGAATACGATTTTGCAGCCATGAAAAACGGTGTTCGCGGGAAATACGCTAAACATCACCGCGAAGGCACTAACCTGGTGCTGCTTGAACCGGATATTTCAAAAGCGTTTCCTACCGGCAAGCTGTCAATCAGGCTCTGCGTAGCCTTCTCAAAACTACCCGTTCCAAACCCAGCTAACTTAGGCCGCGCCGCTGGCGGTTTCAATCTGCGCGTCGCAGG
>DASZMF010000866.1:0-1873 GCA_035552035.1 Candidatus Angelobacter sp. | reverse complement strand
CGTTTTGCCATCCGCTGGCTGCCTTTGGGCCTTGGCTACTCCATTGCTGTGGGGATACTACTATTTGTCGGGGCACCACTCATCGTGAAAATTCTTGGGCCAGGATATGTGCAAACTGCAACGGTGATTCGCCAGCTTTCGGTGCTGCCAATGATGAAGACTTTCCAATATTTCCTGGCCGACGCGCTGACTGGCGCCGACTATCAAACTCTGCGTGTGGGACTCCAGGGGGCCGTGGCGCTGATCAACGTGGTGCTCAATCTCCTCTGGATTCCGCAGCTGGGGTGGGAAGGAGCGGTACGGGCAACTCTGCTTTGTGATGGAGGTCTGGCGCTGTTACTCATGGCGGCGGTGCTGGTATTACGAAACAGAGCAGGCCACGGGCCGCGAGATATTGATTCTGCGGCAACATTGCGCTAAAGTGCGAATTGCACCGCTAGATCTGTAAAGTTAGTCGAGTTCGCTAGTCATGCCGTTGTCCTGTCTTTGCTCTCCTGAAATATTCGCGCCATTCAGCTCCCCGGCGTTGGTGGTTGGTCATCCCGGCCATGAATTAAAAATGTTTGGCTGGATTGCGGAGCACCGTCCACAGGTCCATGTGATCACCGATGGTTCTGGTCGGCAAGGCGTCTCTCGCCTGCCCTCGACCTCAAAGTTTTTGTCCGCGATGGACGTGGAGCCAGGCGAAATTTTTGGGCCAGTCTCTGATGCCGGAGTCTATTGTGCCCTGCTGGAGACGAACATCCAGTTCTTCCTGGACCTTCTCTATGGCCTGGCGGATTCTTTTATACGGCGCGGCGTTGATTTTGTGGCCGGCGATGCCAGCGAGGGTTACAATCCCACGCACGATATCTGCCGCGCGCTGGTCAATGCAGCAGTTGAGTTGGCGGAAAAGGCCACAGGCCGGTCTATCCCAAATTATGAATTTTGCCTCACCGAGTGGGAGCAGAATTGTGAAGACCTTCACGATAGCCGGTGTTTGCATTTGCGATTGGACGAGGATATGCTTCGCCGCAAATTGAAGGCTGCGGCGGATTATGGAGAATTGAAAGAGGAAGTGCAAAGGGCCATTGCAGCTCGGGGCGAACAATACTTCCAGATTGAATGCTTGCGCAAAGTCTCAGCCGTGATAGCTGAAGACGCGTACACGACTAAACCTTACTATGAGAGTTTTGGAGAAAAAAGAGTGGCGGAAGGCGAGTATATTTCCGTGATCCGCTACAAAGAGCATATGCTACCAATTTTAAACGCGCTACGCGATCACGGCACCGGAGTGCGTGCAATCGCACGCCTGCGGAATCGCGCCTATCACGCCAAACCAACAACCATCGCCAGTTGAAAATCCTTATTACCAATACGTGCCTGGATGGATATACCGGCACCGAAGTTGTTGTCAGAGACCTGGCGTTGGAGCTGCAACGGCAGGGACACACGCCGATGGTCTATGCGCCCAGGCTGGGCTTGCCGGCGGAAGAAATCAAGAGCCATGGCATTGAAGTTACAGATGATCTACAAAATCTGACCGCTGTACCTGACGTGATTCACGGCCACCACCATCCGCAGACAATCGAGGCGCTGCTGCACTTCCCGTGGCTTCCAGCCGTTTTTGTTTGCCACAGCGCTGACGGCGAAACTGACGAACCGATTTATTTTCCGCGCATACTGCGTTATGTGGCCGTGGACAGCCGGTGCCGTGCACGGCTAGAGCGCGCTCATGGGATTCCTGCGCAACGTATTGAGGTGATGCTGAATGCGGTGGACTTGCAACGCTTTAAACCACGGAATGCTTTGCCCACGCGTCCGCGACGAGCGCTGGTCTTCAGCAATTATGCTTCCCGGTATACGCACTTGCCGGCAGTGCGGCGCGCTTGCC
>DASZMF010000865.1:0-2834 GCA_035552035.1 Candidatus Angelobacter sp. | reverse complement strand
TTGCAGATGGTTCTTGGTGAAGTTTCCTTCCGTCAGGTCAAACAATCCGTTGCTCTGGTCATTCAAGCTGTTATTGGCCTGAGTGGTAACCGAAAAATAGGCGGAATGCTTGTTGTTGAATACGTAGTCCAGTCGCCCATTGATGCGGTTTTCAAAGAACGGCGTGGGAATGGTAGCGGAGGGTTGCGCTCCCAGGCTCGTTACCAGTGACAGCTGTGATAAAGCCGTAGGCGATTCAGCCAGTGCTGTGTGTTCGCGCTGGCGCTCCAGGGCGAAGAAAACGAACAGCTTGTCTTTCTTGATTGGGCCACCCACTGAGCCGCCGAACCATTGCCGTGAGTAATCCGGCTTAATGGAGCTGGTGGTTCCATCACCATTTGCCAGTTTTTCATCTGCATTCAAGGCTTGATTGCGGAAAAAGCCGAAAGCTGAACCATGAAAATTGTTGGATCCTGATTTGGTGATCACGTTGATCGCGGCGCCTGCTGAACGGCCGTTTACCGCCGAAAAGCGCTGCGTTGAAATCTGGAATTCCTGTACCGCTTCGGCAGGAAGCTGCATCACCGGGCCGCCCACGGTGTTGTCTTTGTTGTCCACACCATTCACGGTCACGTTAATGTTTCGTCCACCTTCACCGTTGACTGACAAAATCGCATAGCGGTTCTTGGTTGGATCATAGGAGTCTGCGGCTTTTACGCCCGGCGCCAGATATGCCAGGTCGGCGATATCGCGGCCAATCAAGGGCAAATCAGTGATCTGCTCCGGTGTAATGTTCGTGCTTACATCTGTCTTGGTTTGGTCAAGGAGCGGGGCAGCTGCCGTTACTTCCACTGTCTCACTGACTCCGCCGGCCTGAAGGGTAAAGTTCTGCGTGGCAGTCCTGCCTATCAGAATTTCCAGGCCCTTGGCTTCTGCAGTTGCAAACCCTTGCGCTGTGGCTTTAATTGTGTAGTTTCCAGCGGCCAATCCGTCAAAACGATATTCGCCGGAGTCGTTCGTCTTGGTGGTGCGGCTTGCGCCGGTTTCTAGGCTGGTTACGGTAACTTCTGCTTTATTCCCGATCACGGCTTGTGATTTGTCCGTAATCGTGCCCTGCAAGCTGGCATTCGCGGTCGCTTGACCGAAGAGGCTGGCGCTGCTGAGCAGGATTAAACAGCCCATGACGGCAACTGATAACCATCGTTTGCTATTCATCTGTGGTCTCTCTCCTTGGAAATAGGGGATTTTGACACTTAATATTTTCGTGCCTTTTTTAAATCTTTCTTTTGCTAACTTTGCGTTACTTTACAAAATAGCAATGCTGTTACCAAAGTTAGCCCGTGCTCCAGCTTTGTCGCCGATGGGAACCTTCCTGAGTACATCCTTAAATCACTAGCTACCAACCTATAATCAGACAGAACTCAGAATTGGCCATTCAAACTCAGGAGATAATGAAGAAATTTATGCATTTACATTGGTACAATATAGACATAGTACAGTTGGTTTTTTATTTTAGATCGCCCGTTTTCCTCAGGAATTTACCCGACTCAACAGACTCTCAATAGACCCCTAAATTCCATTTTTTGTATTCTGAAATATGATTTGCCATGCTTTACGGAATCAGAGTTCTGCTTATGGGCAAAAGGGCGTTTTAAGCGCTCGAATTATTAGCCCGATTATTAGAAAAACTCGAGTTGGAGTAAGAGGCTAAAAGACGTGTTTAATTTTCTCTGAGTCCGGATGGGGGTGGTCGCATTGGTGGCTGTCAGCAGAATTGCGAGGCGTGGCCGCATTCGAGGCTTATTCGACTCTTATGAACGACTGAATTGAAGCCACACGCGTAACAAGGTATTATTTTCCAAGGGGATATCCTTAAAAATATGGCTCTAAGCGCTTCCGCCCTCCCACAGCACGGGTTTCAAACGGACGATCCCAGCCTGCAGCCCATTGCGGACAAGGTATTTGCCCGTGAACGCCTCAGCTTTGAGGACGGGGTCACGCTCTATCGCTCGTCAGACATTCTGGCCATTGGCTGGCTCGCCAACCATGTGCGTGAACGCCTGCACGGCAACGTGACTTACTTCAACGTGAATCGCCATATCAACCCCACAAACGTTTGTGTAGCGGCCTGCCGCCTGTGCGCCTTCGGCCGCAAAAAAGATACGCCCGGCGCATACACCATGGCGCTGGAAGAAGCTTTCCAGACAGCGGCATCCGGCTATTCAGAGGCAGTTACGGAATTTCACATTGTGGGTGGCCTGCATCCTGACTTGCCCTTTCAATATTTTCTTGACCTGATTTCCGGTCTCAAGGCGCGTTTCCCGCAGGTCCATCTCAAAGCCATGACCATGGTTGAGATCGCTTTCCTGGCCAAGCGCGGCAAGCTCTCGATTGAAGAAACGTTGGTCCAGCTCAAAAACGCCGGCTTGGACTCACTACCCGGCGGCGGCGCTGAAATTTTCAATGATCGCATCCGTCGCGTGATCTGCGACCACAAAATTGATGGCGATCAATGGCTCGACACCGCGCGCACCGCGCATCGCGTTGGACTCAAATCCAACGCAACCATGCTTTATGGCCATATTGAAAACGAAGAAGATCGCGCCGACCATCTCATTCGCCTGCGCACCTTGCAGGACGAGACCCACGGCTTCCAGACATTTATTCCTCTGGCCTTTCATCCTGCCAATACGCCACTGAGCCACCTGTTCGTGACCACGGGCATGCTCGATATCAAACAGATTGCCGTCAGCCGCCTGGTGCTCGACAATTTCCCGCACATCAAAGCTTACTGGCAGATGCTCTCACCCAAGATCGCGCAAATTTCCATGCGCTTTGGCGCTGACGATATCGAT
>DASZMF010000864.1:0-12176 GCA_035552035.1 Candidatus Angelobacter sp. | reverse complement strand
CAACGCCGTGCGCATTGCCAACCTTGCCAACGCTGACAAATATGCTTCTTCCATCAACACCAAGGCCACGCAGCAGCTGAGACAGGCCGAAGAAGCGTACGTCCAGAAGCGTGACCGCACCACCGTGGAAACACTGGCGCGTGAAACTGTAAGCACCGCCGAGGAAGCGCGCGTGATGGCCGTGAAACAGCGCGCGGAAGAAGAAGCCCAGGCCAAAATTGCCGCGGACAAAAAAGCCGCGGAAGACCGCGAAGCCAAAGCCCGCCAGGATGCGCTAGATGAAACAAAGCGTCGCCAGGCCGCAGAAGATGCTCGCGTACAAGCCGAACAAGCTCGCGCACAGGCCCAGGCAGCGCAAGCTGATGCTGAGCGCATGAAAGCAGAGGCCATCCAAGCGCGGCAAGAAGCTGAGGCTGCACGCAAAGAAGCTGACGCAGCCCGCGCCGCCGCCGAAGAGCAAAAAGCAGCTCTGGCCGTGGAAGCCGACAAAGCACATAAAGCCGCTGCCGAGTCCGACCGTCTGCGCCAGCAAGCCGAGCAGGAAAAAGCTGACCTGCGCGCACAACTGCTGCAGCAGCTCAATACGATTCTTGCCACGCGCGACACCGCTCGCGGCTTGATCGCCAACATGTCTGACGTGCTCTTTAAGACCGGCAGTTTTGAACTGCTGCCCGGAGCGCGCGAGCGGCTGGCCAAGATCAGCGGCATTATCATTGCGCATCCAGGATTGCATCTTGAAGTGGAAGGCCACACAGACAGTGTGGGCGGCGATGACTACAACCAGAAGCTTTCAGAAAATCGCGCACAGGCCGTGCGGGATTACCTGGTGCAGCAAGGCATTGCCGACAACACGATCGTGTTCCGCGGTCTGGGCAAGACGCAGCCAGTGGCGACCAACGACACTCCCGACGGACGCCAGCAAAATCGCCGCGTGGAACTGGTGCTCTCAGGCGATGCCATCGGCATGAAGACCGCAAGCGCCGCGCCAACGCCAAAATAAATCCGCACACAAGCTACTAGTTATGACGATATAAGAGTAGTTTGTAAAGTATTGTTTATAGATTTCCATTTTGGAATTCTACTATCAGAATATCTACAAAATATACTGCTCTAAGATATGAGATAGATATATACGTTAACTACCGAATGACTATTCGGTAGAAAAGGAAATATCTATGCCAAATTACCTGAAAATATCAATGCGGTTCTGCATGCTTTTTGCTCTAATCCTGACAGTGGTGCTTCTGAGCAAGCCGCAAAAAGCCCAGGCTTTCACTTGCATTGGTGATTGCAGCACTCAGTGGCACGCTTGCATTGCCCTATGCAATGGTCTTCCAGGAGATGACCCTTGTTTTGAAGAGTGCGGCGATCAACTGCATGCATGCGACGCAGGATGCGTGTAAGCATTCCTGAAAACCGTCTCATACCCACAAGTTTATAAAGATAGCTTTAAAAAAAGAGGGCACTCTTCAGGTTCCTCTTTTTTATTGCGCAAATTTTATTGGCAAGAAAGTTTTGCTACTAGCCTTCTTGCGATAGAAGCTTTTCTCAATCGTACCCTTAGATCGCGGCTGGCCGAATGTCCTCACGGCGCATGAGTATCTTCGATACAGATTCCAGCACGCCTTCACGGGAATCTCCGGTGACAAAACTATTGCCGTCAATGTCTGGGCGGATGCGTCCCATCTGCAGGATGGGCGCTTCCGGCAGATAGTGCCGGACGGTGTGGCTGATCGCCTTCTTCATGCGCGGTTCCACGCTGTCCGCAATCAGGACAACATCAAAAGGCTGGCTGATGCATGCCTGGTCAACTTCTTTCAGGCTGCACGCTGTGCGTACGTGATATCCCGCGCGTTCAAGCCAGTCAAGGCGCAAGCGCAGGGCCGGTTCTGTTGCCACGATTAACAGCAGCGTGGCCGGGGGAGAGTTTGGATGCATTTTTGGGGGTGCTTTCCGTCAAACCAATAAGTTACTTACTCACTCTAAATCGGTTTCTTGTTTCGGAACAGAGGTTATTCTCTTAGACTTTTATTTTCAATTACTTAGAGAACCTTAATCCAGCAAAAAATTAAAAGCTCCAATAAAACCATCAACTTAGCAACTGCATGGCACGGGTGCCATGGCGTGGCATCTTACAACCCGCAAATCCACCTGTCAGATCCTGTCTAAGCCATTTCCACTCAGGCACATAGCGACTTTTCCAAAGAAATCTTCCTTCCCTCCACCACAGAAAACTTACCTTGCGATAAGCTAATGCATGGCCGCTGGAACACCAACTGCACCTACACCGTACACGCTCAAGACGATTATTCAGTTCAAGCCTTTCCGTACGCTCTGGATGGCGCAGATTGTCAGTATTTTCGGCGATTTTCTGGCCCTGTTTGGCGTTATCAGCCTTATTACGTTCCGCTGGCATGGAACAGCCGTCCAGGTTACGACCATCACCATTGCTTACATAGCGCCTCTGGCTCTGATTGGACCAATTTCGGGCGTCTTTGTGGACCACTGGAACGTAAAGCGGCTCATGATTGCCAGTGACCTTATCCGCGCGGGGCTGATTCTGCTGCTGGTCTTTGCCCATGACGTAAGTCAGATCGCCGTCATCTTTTTCGCCATCAGCGTTGTTTCCAGTTTTTTTGCGCCGGCACAATCCACAACCATGCGGACCATTGTCCCGGCAGAGGGTTTGCTCGCCGCGAACGCTCTTATGTCACAAGCTTTTTATGTAGTGCGCCTGGCATCGCCTCTGGTCGCGGGGTTACTGGTTTCATGGCTGACACAAAAGGCCTGCTTCATCCTGGATATTGTGAGCTTCATTTTTTCAGCCGCCATGATCTCCAGGCTGGTGATTGTGCGTCCGGAACGGGCGCAGAGTGAGAAGAATGTAAAGTCCCTGGTCCAGGATTTTCTTGCCGGCAACAAATTTATCTTCACTCACACCGGGCTGGCATTTGTGTTTCTTGCCATGGCCGTGGCGATGTTTATTATGAGCTCTTTCAGCCCGCTGATCTCCATCTACATTCGCGATTCGCTACAAGCCGGATCATTTATGTATGGCTTAATCAGCGCCATGGTAGGCGTGGGCCTGATGGCTGGCACGCAGCTGGTTACCAAGCTGGTGCGCAATCGATCCAAGGCGCATGTTGTGCTCTGCGGACTTTTCGTTCTGGGCATTGCGGCATTTTTTCTGGGAGCATTCCGTAACACGCCCATGGCGGCGCTCAGTACTTTCACCATGGGCTTTGCCATTGCGTTCATTATTGTGCCGGCACAAACCATGTCACAGCAGGAAACTCCGCCGGCCATGGTGGGCCGCGTGAGCAGCACGTTTATGTCTCTGGTTTCTTTTGCGCAGGTTTTCGGACTGCTGCTTTCCGGCATTCTTGCGCAGAAACTTGGCATCAGGCTGTTGTTTATCTCCTGTGCCGGCGCGCTTGCGCTGATTTCCGCCATTGGTTATTTCGCGATGCGCGGCCGTTCAGCTGCTATGTCCACCGCAGCTGCAACTTCAGATTCGCAAGCGTCAGATTCCCAATCCAGCGCGGCCAGTCCGCAATCGTAAAAGGCGCAGCTCATCTCATACCGGGTAACGCACTGAAGTTAACCAGTGCGTTACCGGTTACTTTGGTGACTTTGTCCACGCGCCCACCTTTCTTTAGGATTCAACTCAATGATGTGCCGCCTACGTATGCGGGAAAGCATGGCACGCCGCGTTCTGTAGGCAATGTTGAGGAGAAGCAGTGAATTGGAGTTCCATGCGGCGCCATGCACGCCCGCTGGTTTTAAGCAGCGTGATGGCAGCAATTGGGTTGTTTGCGTTTCAACCGGCCAGCGCACAAGCAACTTTGCGCAAGGTGAAAAACCGGATAGATCCGGTGTATCCCGACCTAGCCAGGAGAAATAATATTCACGGCAGCGCTCGCGTTGAGCTGCTGATTACAACTGACGGCAGAGTCAAGGATGTAAAAGTTCTGGGTGGAAATCCGGTACTTGTGGACGCAGTGGTTACAGCCGTCATGAAATGGAAATATGAGCCTGCTCCGGAAGAATCGTCCGTGGTGGTGAAATTTGATTTCGCGCTTTAGGTTTTAGGTTTTCCAATCTCTCTCCTGTTTGTTTTAGCCTGGATAAAAGATTATCCAGGCTTTTTTATTTGGTTCCCGCTCACTCACTTCCTCTATGCTTCTTTGGCTTTTGGCTTTTGGCTTTTGGCTTTTGGCTTTTGGCTTTTGGCTTTTGGCTTTCTGCCGGTTCTAAATTCCTCTAATTCCTCTACGTCCTCTGCGTCCTCTGTTCCTCCGCGTTTCAAAGGGTTTGCTTTTGATTTAGGTTGATTATCCATTCCATCCGTGTTCATCCGTGGTAAGGTTTTGTTCGTCATGAGCGACCCATTTCTCCAAGCCGCTATTGCTGAAGCCCGCCAGGGAATGCAGGAAGGCGGCATTCCTATTGGCTCTGTGATTGTGCACAAAGATAAGATCATTGGCCGCGGCCACAATCGACGCGTGCAGAAACTCAGCGCCATCCTGCACGGTGAAATGGACGCACTGGAAAACGCCGGACGCCAGTCAGCGGCGGTCTATCGCGAGTGCGTTCTCTATACCACGCTCTCGCCGTGCTCCATGTGCACGGGAGCGATTCTTCTTTACGGGATTCCGCGCGTCATCATCGGCGAGAACCGCACGTTCATGGGCGAAGAAGAGCTGCTACGCTCACGCGGCGTTGCGATTGAAGTGGTGCAGAGCGATGTGTGCATTCAGATGATGGAAGAGTTTATCCAGAAAAATCCGACGCTGTGGAATGAGGATATTGGGGTGTGAAAATAGCCGCTTCTTAAAAGGAGCTTCGGGGACCCTCGAGACGCTATCCCGAATCCCGCGCACGCGCATGATTCTTGCGTGTGCGTGGAGTGAGGGATCTGCTCCGCTGGATGAGAGTAGAGTTTATCAATCGACGCGGAATCTACTCGTGATAATTGCGTTTCAACGTTGTTAATGAAAGTCCGCACGCAACTCATGTAACCGCTTTTGTGCGAGCCGGAACATGCATTCCTCATGGGCGGTGACTGCGCCGGATCCTGTCGTCCAGCTATACTCAACGGCATTGCAGTGCTGGTCACGGTAAGCTTTCCACGTCTTCTGAGACGCAATCACAGAAGAAGCGGCTTTTCGTAACTGCATAGCGATAGGGCCAGAGTAACTGGGATCCAATGCTTCTTTACGGTAATCAGTTACGATTTTTCTTGCGGCTAAGTCAGCTTCAGCAGTAACTCTTGTTTGCTCTCGCGCATAACACTGTCGCATTCCAGCATTTGACTGTTCATTTGCGCACGGATCACCTTTCTGATCAGCTGCCAAGTTAAAACTGAAAAACAAAACGAACATTACAACAGCGGCCCCAGCAATTATCTTCATAGCAAAATGCTCCCGATAAAAACTAGAACTGTTACTGCTGCCCTTCAATACTTCCAGCTCGCATCCGCCCCCTGCGGTGCATTCAGTGTAATGTGATTGGCCATCACGGTGATCAACTGTGCCTGGTTCAGCGGAGTCCAGCCGTGGCCTTTCATCGGGCGGCCGTACTCAAACGATCCGCCATACGGAGGATTGGTGGTGCCGCGGAGAAAATCTTCCAGCTTGTACACCGCCAGGTTCAGGTAGAAGTTGTCCATGTCGCCGCAGTAAATGTGCAGCTTGCCTGTGAGCTTTGGGCCGATGGTCGGCCAGTTATTCTGCAGATAATCTTTCAGGTCATAGCCGTGCTCGCGCATATAGAGCGCGACTGAGGTGTCAATCTTGCCGGTGGCTTTGTCCCAGAGCGGCTTGGGATATCCATCCACGCCTACGGGGCCATACACCGCTTCCCATGCTTCAAATTGCTGGCCGGACCGTCCGTGCGAACCCAGCACATCTTCCAGTTGGCTCATCTGCCGCATGGTTACATCCACCTGGCCTTCATTGGTGCGCTCCATCGGTCGCTCAGGAATGGGCGGATCATAATTCGGCGCCAGGAACGCGCTCACGTCGTTATAAATATCCACCATCTGGTAGCGGCTGAAGTCCACGGGATCAGGATAGAAAGTCCACGTGCCGCCGAAGAATTCCGGATGCATGACCTGCAGCGCCAGCGATTCCCATCCGCCGGTTGAGCCGCCGGAGAGAACGCGCGCATACGGCTGACGGATAATGCGGAAATGTTCTTCTACATACGGAATCAGCTCGGTCATGATGGCGTCACCGTACGGGCCGTTGTTGGCGGAGTTCACGGCGTAAGAATCGTCAAAATAAATGGTGGGATGCTGGAAGGTCACGGCAATCATCCGCGGAAAATTCGCGCCTGACCAGCGCTTGTATAACTCTGGCCCGCTGATGCGACCTTCACGCACTCTTTCTGCGCGCAATTCCTGCGTGGAAAAACCCAGCGGCGCGTTCAGGCTGAAATGCCCCTGCTCATAGAGCACCGGATAGTGCGCGTTGGGATGCGTCTCATAGCCTTCCGGCAGCAAAACCGTTGCGCCCAGATAGATGGGCTGTCCCCAGAACTGTGTGAGCAGTTTGCTCTGAATTTTTATGTGCTTTACATATTGCGTATCGCCGGGCGGAAGCGGCGTGGCAATTTTGTGGTCAAGATTCAAACGGATTTCATATCCGGTAAGCGGATCCAGATGGAAGTGGCCGGCTTCACTATAAAAATTTCCCGGAGACTTGTTAAATTGCTGGCCTTCCCACTGGTCCATGTGCGCGAAGATGGTGTGTCCGTCAGCGCGCTGGAAGCGCGTGTACACATTGAACAGCGCCTGCACGTAATAGTCGCCTGCCGGGAGTTCACGCACTGACTTCAGTGGAAAACCCAGTGCCAGCGCGTCAACGGTAGCAGTGCCGCCGGGCTGCAGACCGTCAATGTCGGCGGCAAGCAGCTCGGTTTTTGAGCGCCATCCGCCCACCTGCAAACGCGGCTCAGGATCATTGGCCCGGGAGATGATCACGAAAAGCCGTCCCATGATTGGCTGCGGTTGATTGGCCGGCAAGGTGACTTTAAAAGTGATGCTGGATGCGGCTGCTGATGCCGAAAAAGCAAGGCTTAGAATAAGGCCGGCAAGCAAGGACTTGGACCAACGGTGGGCAAGGTTCATGTTTTCTCCGTAAACTGAAGAAAGTATACGGTGAGCGGGAATTTTTCGGCGAAAATCCCGTCTTTTGCGGGCAAAAAATGCATCTATCTCAAGGCAAGCCAATGCCACGATTTTTGCAGACGGATTGTAGCGTTGCCCACTATAATAATCCGGCTGTGCGAGGTGCCCCATTCGTAAAATATTTCATCAAGATCTGCCGCGCGAAAGATACAAATGTGACGCGGCCATTGTCTGGTGTTTTGACAATCGCTTTGAACTCGCACTGAATAAGCTGATCAAGCGCATTGGCTTGCTCCACCCTGACCGCATACGTGTCGCCGGCGGAGCCAAGTGCCTGACCGGGCAAGACCGCGAGACCGACCGCCTGTTTGTGCTGGAACAGATACAGAAATCGATCCGGCTGCACGAAACGGCGACCGTATTCCTGATGCTCCATTCTGACTGCGGCGCTTATGGCGGGCTGGCGGCTTTTGACAATGACGCCGCCAAGGAAGCAGAAGCTCTGCGGCTGGAACTGCATCGCGCCATGGATTTTCTGGAAATGAATATCCCAGGCGTTCAAGTACGGGGATTTTTTGTGGATTTTGAAGGTGTTTGGGAGGCCGATATCGACTCTTCCAAAGGCATGACGGCCTGAATTACCACGGAGAGGTGAAATGTTTCACGGCGCCCAGGGTGAATATCGTTGGCTGGAAACTTCAGCCCATGCAATTTATGACGTGCTGCAGGTGTGCCCGGACGTTGCCACCAACAAAAACCTGGTCATAACTTCTTTTGACTCCGATCCCATCCAGCCCACCTCAGACGAGATGCAGCGCGGCTGGCGCGCCTCAGGAAGCGCCGTACACATCCCGCTGGGCAGCAGCATTTCTTCCATTCCGTTTGAGGTCTTTGACGAGTGGTACATCTTCCCTGGCGACGCGCCTGCTCCGGAAAAAGACTATAAAATTTTTGTAAAGCATGACTGGTTCACGCTTGGCCCGGCGCAGGCTTTGTATTCGCGCAACGGTAATGCCTTTGACCTGAAGCGCATGCAGCGCTGGTTCTGGCAGGAGATGGAACAGCTGCAGCCGGAATCATATCTGGGCCGCGGCAGCCGCCTGAAATTTGTTACCCGCAATGCTGACCACTTCAACCTGGTGCTGCGCGGCTTAGGCTCCATTGCCAAGATGCGCGCACGCGCCGCCCAGGCTCGGGCCTAGCCGCCCGGTTCCCTTCTGCAACCGGCGAACGTTATACTTCCATCCTGATGGCCAATATTCTCTATGGCGTAAACGGCGAAGGCTCTGGTCACTCTACGCGCGCTAAAGATGTGATCGCGCATCTGCAAAAGCAAGGACACACGCTGCACGTAGTCTCTTTCGACCGCGGCATGCGCAACCTGCGTGAGAGCGTTCCGGTGACGGAAATCTTCGGCTTCCGGCTTACCTATATCAACAATCGTGTGCGATATAAGCGCACGCTGGCCAGCAATCTGATCAAAGCGCCGCAGGCCGCGCGCAGCTTGAAGAAGCTTTCGCGGCTGGTGGAAGAAAATAAAATTGATCTGGTCATCACGGATTTTGAGCCGATGAGCTGCCACGTCGGCCATCACAAAGATTTGCCGATCATCGCCATCGACAACCAGCACGCCATTACCAACACAACCGTTTCCATGCCGAGTGGGTACAAGCGCGATGTGGCCGCCGTAAAAATGGTCACGCGCATGATGACGCCGCACGCAGACGCCTATCTGGTGCTTTCTTTTTTTTCAGCACCCAGCAAGCGCCGCAATACGTTTGTGTTTCCGCCGCTACTGCGGCAGGAAATTCTTTCTGCCAAGCCCTCTTCCGAATCCAAGACGGGTGAGCATGTGCTGGTCTATGTGACTTCGCCGTCCAAAGAGCTGGCCGCACTGCTGAAACAGGTTCGCTGCAAATTTATTGCGTATGGCTTTGGCATCGAAGGCCAGCAAGATAACGTACTCTTTAAAAAGCCGAGCATGGACGGCTTTTTGCAGGATCTGGTGAGCGCGAAAGCAGTGGTGGCCAATGCCGGCTTCTCGCTGGTGAGTGAATCACTCTATCTGGGCAAACCGTATCTGGCCGTCCCGGTACAAAATCAGTTTGAGCAGACCTTCAACGCTTATCACATAGACAAGCTGGGCTATGGCGCGTGGTGGGAAGAGTTGAGCAAGGAAAAGATCGAATCGTTTCTTTTTAACCTGTCGCAGTACGCTGAGAATTTGCAGGGTTATCCGCGCAGCGGCAACGGTGCGTTGCTCGCCAAACTGGATGAATTGATCAATACTCTCACGGCAAAGGCGCGCCATGTCTGAGGTGCCTGAAGTTTCTGAAATTTTTGCCGCACCTGAAACGGGCGGCGAACTTGCTGGTCCGGAGGAAGCGCCGCAGCCGACGGTGCTCTTTGAAACTGTCATCGTAGCCAGCCTGGCCGTGGCGGTGCTGGCGTTGTTTATTTTTGCCTGGCTTGGCAATGAAATGTTGCAGGGCGACACGCGGCAATTTGACCAGGCTGTTCGCGGATGGGTCCACCAGTTTGCTTCGCCCGGCATGACTCGCACCATGACGGCGATCTCGCTTCTCGGCTACAACGTTCTTATCCTGGAAATGCTGATTGCGTTTGCGTTCTTTGCGTGGCTGCGCTGGCGGCGCGCTGCCGCCTGGCTTGCGGTAACGATGATCGGCTCACTCGCGCTCGATGCCGCGCTTAAATACGCTTACCACCGGCTGCGTCCGGTGGCGTTTTTTGGCGTTGCGCCGCACTCGTATAGTTTTCCCAGCGGACATGCACTGTGTTCATTTTGTTTTTATGGCGTGCTCGCCGGACTGTTGAGCGCGCGCACCAAAGCTCTATCATGGCGTGTTGTGATCTGGACTGTCGCCGCCATTCTTGTAATCGCCATTGGGCTCTCGCGGATTTACCTGGGCGTGCATTATCCCAGTGACGTTCTTGGCGGATACCTGGCAGCGGCGGTCTGGGTGGGAACGGTGATTGTGCTGGACCACGTGCGCAAAGTGCGAAGAGAGTCGAGATCAGAAAATCGGAAAAGATAATCTTCACCACGGAGACACGGAGGCACGGAGAAAAGCCAAGGTGGGCTTGCCTGAATTTCAAAATTGGCATGGAAATCAAGCTGAAAATCGGGCTATAGGGAAATTCACTGAAAGCCCAGGAAGCTATGGGCGCCGAAAGGGACGCAGGCTCCATGCTGTTTCCTGATGCGAGACTTTTTTATCTGAGCGTTGCGTGGAAGTTTCCTTCAGGACGCTCAGCCGCCAGGCGCACCAGACGCCTTGAATCGCGCGGCGGGCAGCTCGATTCATAGTCCATGAATTGGCGAATTACTTTGCGAGCGTCCTTGTATCCCTGAACAATGATGGGGCTGACAATTTCACTGTCAAAATCCAGGGCGGCGGCTTCCAGCGGCTTTTCCGGCGCGATGTTAAAGAATTTCACAAAGCGGTAGTGCTGCTTGCCAATCTCCAATTCCAACTGTTCTGGCTTAACGCCCATCTCACCGGCATAGACGGTGCACAAGCGATTGATGTTGGTGAGCAGCGCGATATCGGACTTGAAGTTTTTGGAAATCAGGATATCCACGGCATGCACGCCTACATCCAGGAAAGTTTTGATGGGCCCAGTCTGGTCGTCGCCTTCGAGCGGCGCAATCAGGACGAGAAAGAGCACGTCGGCACCCAGGCGCAACGCGGGCAGAACGGGCTGGTTGGTCATGATGCCGCCATCAGTCCACAGTCGGCCTTCCATGTCCACGGCTTCATAAGCAAAGGTATAAGACGAAGAAGCCACGGCAGCCAGCACCAGGTCCTGCGGCTGCTCCATTTCTCTTTTCACAAATTCCTGGTGCACTCCGGGGTCAGTCAGCAGTTCTTCTATAGAGGCATTGGAAAAGAAGCGGGCTGCGCCGCGCTGAATGTCTGTTGCGGTCATCACCACGCGGATGGCTGAGTTGCGCAGCCTCTCTTCAGGAATGCGGGCCCGCAGAAACTTGATGCGGTCAAAATTTGGAAAGAGTCCGGTGCGCAGCGGCATGCGCAAGAAACGATGGCTGAGTCTGCTGAGTGGGTCCTGCAGCAGGCGGTAGAGACCAAGCAGGACAAAAATCGCCGCCAACATGGGCACGTGCGTGCTTAACTCCAGAGCAGCTTCGCCTTCCAGGGGCAGGTGGATATAGGTGAAGCCAAGAAAGAAAACCAGGAAGCCCCAAACCAGAACGTTGGCGCCGATGGAGACCCACGTCTTGCGCCAGTCAGGCTCCCAGGCGCGTCCGCGAACGAATTTCATGATCACGTAACCGACGTAGGAGAGCTTGTCAGAGAACATCAAAATGGAAATGCCGGCAACGCCCAGGGCCAGCCATGTCACCTTGGGGTGATGCGCATGCAGAAAGATGCCGTGCTCCTGCAGCCACTGCCAGATAAAATTGCCAATGCCCGCCGAAGCTGCCACCAGTCCGGCGAGCAGAAAGATATAGCGCGACCAGTCAATGCCCAGCGTGGCGGGAGTGAGTTCCATCCATGCCTCCACCAGCGGCTCGGCGCGGCCGATCAGCCCTACAGAATGCGCGGCGTACGAAGCGGCATTGATGCTGCCCACGGATGTGGCTGCAATGATGTGAGTGGGAACTTCAGCGTCCTGGAAGGCCATGAGCACGCCGGCTTCATAGGCTCCACGTGCGCCGCCACCAGAAAGCACTACACCCACGCGCGAGGAAAATACGGGCATGGCCCCGGCGGCTGCGATCTGCGCGCGAAACTCCTGGCGTAAAGTGTCCAATTCAGCTAGGGCTGCGGCGCTGCGAACTTTGCTAGTGCTTGTGACCATGGAACAGGCACAGCATACCCCAGCTTCAGGTGAAAACCTAACCTCAACAGTGCCTGAACTTGCAAGGAAGAACACACAAACTACTGGCCCAATGATTGCTTTTTAAGACTAAAGAAAAAGGCCCGCCGGACGAAGCCAGCGGGCCAAAAGAACAACATGCCCAGAGGTCAAAACCTGAAGGTCGTTAGAACCTGAAGGT
>DASZMF010000863.1:0-2341 GCA_035552035.1 Candidatus Angelobacter sp. | reverse complement strand
CAAGGATTTTCAATCCGCGTGCCGAGAGGAATCGCGTTACGCCGATAGGAGAGACCAGGATTGGCCTCCAGGGTAGAAAGTAGCGGTGAAGATCAAAGGGCGAGAAAAAGGCGACGCCTAATCCACCGTTGGTCATTGCATCCAGCAGGCCGTGAGACGCGATTGCGAGGAAAAATAGTGCTACTAATCTCCACGAATCACGAAATTTGCCACCGAGCCATGCTGCGCACAACAAAGCAATTATCAGAGCAAACAGCAAAGAATGAGTAAATCCACGATGCCCCCAGAATGAGCCATAAGGAATGCCCATAAAAAAGCCCAGGGAATCAATGTCCGGAAGCATGGAGATTGTGACCATCAGGCACCAATAGCGCCAGTCTTTGCGCCAGCCAGATGCGCCTGTCTGGCCAACAGCAGCTCCCACAAAGGCATGTGTAATAAGGCTCGCCATCTCTCATCCTTCATAACATACGCAAAGCGTTTAGAATCTCTCTTGTAGCTTTTGGTGTCTAATCACTAGCAATGTTTTCTATCTCTCTCAAATCGACCTCTCAGCGGCTGGCGCTGCTGGCCTGTGCTTTTGCCGGCCTTGCCTATGGACAACCCAAGGCTCCCGCAGGCGTTCTGCCGCAGACATTCAGCGGCTGGCGTCTTGAACCGCAAAGCGTAAAGACCGTTACCGATCCAGCGGTCGCCGATCCCACAGATGCCGTGGTGCTTAAAGAATACGGCTTTGCTGACGAAGAATCCGCCACCTACTCCCGTAACGGACGCGGCATGCTGATCAGGGCCGCGCGCTTCAATGACGCCACTGGCGCATTCGGCGCATATACCTATTACGTTCAGCCGCAAATGCAGATTGAAAAAATCGGCGACCAGGGCGCTTCCAGCAATCAGCGCATCTTGTTTTTCAAAGGCAATATCCTGGTGGACGTGACCATTGAACATCTCACGGCCATGTCTGGCGCTGACCTGCGTGCGCTGGCAGACGCTCTGCCTAGGCCGAAGGGCAATATTGCCACCCTGCCCACGCTGCCCGGCAATCTGCCGTCACAGTCACTGCTGAAAAATACCAGCCGTTACATTATTGGACCTGAAGCTCTCACGCGGTTAGGCGTGCCCATTCCTGCGCCGCTCATCGACTTCAGCAAAGGGCCGGAAATTACTTTTGGCAAGTACCGCTCCTCCTACGGTGAAGCCTCAGTCACGCTCATCGGATATCCCACGCCGCAAATTGCCCGTGAGCGCATGGCTGCGATGCAAGCGGCTGCGCTGTCCGGCGGACCGTTTTATTTCAAGCGCACTGGACCGTATCTTGTAGCAGTCACCGGCAACATTCCACCGGACGAAGCGCAATCGTTGCTCGCCTCAGTGAATTATGACGCTGACGTCACCTGGAACCAGCCCACCAAGCCCAAACCCCGGGAAGATAGCGCAGGATTTATCGTTGCCCTGGTGCTCTTGTGCGTCTTTGCGGTGTTGGCTGCCCTGGTGTTTGGGTTCCTTTTTGGGGGCATCCGGATCCTGGCCAACCGGATCTTCCCAAAGCGGGTTTTTAAGCAGTCTGAGGCGGCTGAGATCATCCGCCTTGACTTGAAGTGACCCCATAAGTCCTGAAAAGCAAACCGTTTACAGGGAACAGAGGGGCGAAAATGACATTTTTTGTCATTTACAAAGCGGTGTTGATAAGATTGCTAAATTATTGAAAACAAAGGCATTTATTCTCCAAAAATTCCTTGACACTGCCTTTCGCTGACCAATAAGATTTCGCCAGAAAGTTCTGATGGCTTTTTCTTTGAACTCCGTTGGAACTATTCTCCCTTGAAAGAAGAGGCCGTTCCGTTGCCGGGCGGCCTTTTCGTTTGTATCTTTACATTCTGTCGCGAGGCAAAGCGTCGCTCCACACCGCTATAGATTTTCGATTACCAATAAAGCATTTAGGCTCCTGAGGCACGTCGCGCGCCGCGTGGTCGGGCTCGCGCCGCTCGTTTCTCGTGGGAGACAGCAGCTTTTGAGATTTTATGTTTGGCTTTTCCGATGACGTGCGATGACGGCGGTCGCGGCGATCCCATCAGTGTCATCCGTGCGAATCAGTGGTAAAGGTTTTGCCTTTTCCTGATCCGCGACCATCCGCATGATCCGCGGTAAGCTCTTACTTTCGGTTTTCTCCGCGTCTCAGCGCCTCCGCGGTGAAATTTGTTTTTCCGATTACCCGATGACCCGATCACGGCGATCACCCGATCTTTTAAGGCTCATCCATGTCATAAGCAATCTTGATCCACTTCTTTACTTCCGCATCAATATCTTTGACTGACGTAATCTCAATCCGGTGAGTAATGCG
>DASZMF010000862.1:0-2674 GCA_035552035.1 Candidatus Angelobacter sp. | reverse complement strand
CCCGCCGTTAGCGGAACCCATTTTATAGACCACTGCATCTTGCCAATTGCGTGATTTTGCGATGGCAAGGGTAGAACAGACTAGCAGTAAAACTATCAAAGCTTTCATAGCGGGCGAATCTTACCACGCTTCGTCCTAAATTGAGACACTCTGGCCAGAGTTCTTTTATAAGAATTTCGTCAACTCTGGATTTCCTTACTTCTTCCCGTACGCGCCAAGCAAATTCAACATCCAACAAAGCCAGAGGAATCCCACCATGGCCGAGAGTCTGCACAGCAGCTCAGATACTCCGAATTTTGATACTTATCCTTCATCTCCACCTGAAGGCCAGATTGGCCAAGCGGGTGCCATACCGTCTACAGAACGCACGGCTTTGGTTGAGCGAACGGCATTGGAGCAGCGCGGCGCCGAGCTGGGCACTGCCGCCGGCAAAGTTGTGGTAATGATGCGCCAGACCAAAGAAAGCCTGGAGAACCTGACGCAGACTGCTATTTATGACCGCATCAGCGAGCTGGCCGAAACTGCGGTGGCCAAGGCTGAAGAATTGCAGCACGCGACTGCCACGCAGGCACGGGAATTGAGCCATGCCGCGCAGGTAAAAGCTGGAGAGCTGGGCCGGGCGGCCCGCGAGAAATCCGCCGAGCTGGCGCGCCAGGCCAAGGCAGGTTATGAAGGTGCACAACGCCGGGCCAAGCAGACGGCGCATGATTATCCGGTGCAGGTGGCGGTAACTGCGGGCGTGATTGGCGTGTTGATTGGCATTAGCCTGAGACTGAGGAGGGCGAGCCGTGCATAGTGAAAAGCCGCTTTCCGCAATTGTGAACGAAACCGTCCAGTTCGTGGCCACCAGGGCCGCCATGCTGATGGCGGAGATGCACGAAAAAAGCCAGACGATCAAGCTGGCTATCCCCGGGCTGTGTGTTGCCGTGGCATTTCTGCTGGCTGGATGGCTGTCACTCACCTTTGGCTTGATTGCTTTGCTGCACAGCCTGTTTCTACCCAGCATCTATGCCTGGCTATGGGCCGGGCTGATTGTGGGCGCAGTGTACATGGTGGTTGGACTGGTGATTGGCCGGACGGCGCTGGAAAAGCTGAAAGCCACCAGTTTGATCCCCGAACGCACTTTGACCGTGCTGAAACAGGACCAGGTTTGGATACAGAATGAAGCGAGGGCCGCATGACTGAAGGAATCCCGGTAGATGTATTGGAAAAGCGCGCTGCCGACGAGCGCCAGCAATTGCATAACAGTGTGCAGGAGTTGCGCCAGACCGTCCACGAGCGGCTGGACGTTAAAACTAACGTAAGAAAGCACTTGGGCGCGGTTACGTGCATTCTGGCCGTGGCCGGAGTGGCCCTGGGCTATGCCGTAACCGGCATTTTCACCACAGACTAAGGGGACTCTAACCCTTGCTCTAAGCCTTTTGGCTGCTTGCTTAACCTGCGGGCAGCCATTATTTATGCCTGTAAGTCTTTACTCTGCTGGCGCTCTGCTGTTGCTTAAGTTGATGAACCATCTACTCTGCTCAGCGTTTTCATGGTATAAACCAGATTCATCGTCTTTTCTACCGTTTAAAAATGGCCCTTTTCCGGGGTTGGGCAAATGCTGAGGAGTAGTGAATGTCTGAAGAGGCTAGAACAGGGAAACGATTTCCGCTGGAGCTGCCGATAAAGATCCACGGAAAGGCCGGCGACGATAGCGCCACGACCGGCAATATGAGCGCCGCCGGCGTTTATATTATGGCCGATCTTGATCTGGCCATTGGCTCAAACATTGAGTTCGACATTACTTTGCCCAAAGACGTGCTGGGCACGCCGGGCGACGTGGAAGTCCACTGCACCGGGCGCGTGGTGCGCAAAGACGCGGCCAAGGCTGCGACTGCCGGGGCCAATTCCAACTCTGGCAAGAAGAAAAAGAGTTCTTCTTCCAGCAAGAGTGGCGTAGCATGCGTGATTGACCAATATCAATTTATCCGCAAGAGCAAAGGGGCCAAGTAATGCTGAAGATCATTTTGGCTGACAACCAGGCAATCTTCCGCACGGGCGCTGCCAAAGTCCTGGCCGTGGAAGACGATCTGCGCATTGTGGCGCAGGCCGAGAACACTGAAAAAATGATGATGGCGCTGGAAAAATTCCATGCCACCGTAATGATCTTTGGCGTTGAAACCCATCCGAGTTTGCCCACGGTGGTGGAGACGGCAAGAAAATTCAAGACCAAGCTGGTGGCCATTGCCGAGACTGGACAGGATTCACGCCACTACCTGACCAACGGCGTGCACGGCGTGATCTACCGCAATGTGAGCGGCGAATCATTGGTGCAGTGCGTCCGCAAAGTCAGCAAAGGCGAGACCTGGGTGCAGGACACGCAGGAAAGCAAAGAGACTGCGGAAAATGACCTGGTGGGTGCGCGCGTCCGCGACCGCCTGACCGCCAAAGAATTAAAGATTGTTGCGCTGATCGTGCAGGGATATAAGAACAAAGAGATCGCCACACAGCTGGGCACGACCGAGCAGGTAATCAAGAATTATCTGCGCAACGTCTATGACAAGATTGGCGTATCTGACCGGTTGGAGCTGGCGCTATTTACCATCCACCACAGAATTCTGGCAGAGGCAGCGGCGACTTCCGTGGCGGCGGCTACGCCGGCGCGGTAAAACTGGAAAGAGAAAACAGTGAA
>DASZMF010000861.1:0-2557 GCA_035552035.1 Candidatus Angelobacter sp. | reverse complement strand
ATTCAGCTCAGCGCGCTTTTTGCGATCAAGTTTATGTACAGGCTGGTCGGCAAAAGTGTATTCGCCGGCCCAGCCGTCATCCAGCATGCCGATGATGCTAAGCAACGTGGTTTTACCGGCGCCGGAAGGCCCCATGATCGTAACGAATTCGCCTTCTTTTATATCAACATTAATACGGCGGAGCAGCCAGACCATTCCAGCTGGGCTCTTCACGGTTTTCTCAACATTGCGTAGTTGGATCATCTGTCCCTTTTTCTGAATTTACTCAATTACCAATTTACCAATTGTCTCTCATTTTTCTTCACTCCTACTGCAAAACCAGCAGCACGATGCATTGCAAGGGATATTAGCTCCCGCGTTTTCTTTCTATTGCATTTTTCCAAATTCGCGTAAGTTGCTAGATCTCGTCGTTGGTGGCGCCAGTATCGTGCAGAGCACCCAGCGCCCAGGCAGCATTCTTGCGCGCCACCGCTTGCGGTGAACTTTTCAGGATGCGAATCAAAGGCTCAATGGAGGGATGTCCAATGTTGACCAGGGCGGCAGCCACTTCCTCACCCAGCGTCATTTTATCCAGCGGACGTTGGCGGTATTGTTTGGCGTCAACGCTGGTCGCGTCGCCCAGCAGGCTTAAGAGAGGATCAACAGCGCCGGCAGCGGCGGACCTTTGCTGTCCCAGCCAGTATGCGGCTGCGGCTTTCTGCTGCGGATTCCCTGATTTCAGCAACATAATGTGTCGAGTAACAGAGTCGGTCGTACTTCCACCGGTTACAGTGTTGGTACTTCGGTTGTTGCCAAATCCTGCCAGAACCAACAACAGCATGCCAAGGCAGAGAGCAAGAGCTGCTTTCTTCAGTTCACGCATAGCCAACTCCTTTATCAGAGGGGCAGCGGCACTTAATCGCCGAAAAACGAACCGCTTATCCAGCCCAGATGCTTTAAAGGGGGACTAGCGGGAAATCGCACTTTTTGTGCCGAAGTGAAACGCTCCGTAAATACATGAAAACATTACTACAACTGATTGATTAGGAGCAACAAGAGAGCTTTCTGGGTGTTCGCTAACGCAAAGAGCTGTTCGGAAACGAACACCGAAATTTCGCTTTAGCCAGCGCTAAAGCCATGAGAAACCGGCTTTGGGCGGGCTGCATTCTGCACTGACTTTGATCCATCCTGCCCTATCATCCCTGGCATAACTCAGCTTTTTCGCGCCTATACCTGAATTTTATTTTCTGCGGAAACAACGCTGCTGCGCCGATAGGTATCTGACGTGGAAGGACGATATGCGCATGTACATTTGTACTTTCCCCCGCATGCGGACCCTGAAGTTTTGCGCCGCATTCGCCATGGTTTTAGCAGGTTTACCTTCACTCGCCCAGAATGGGCGATCCAACGGCAGTTCCGCGCAAGCTGAACTGCACATCACAGCCATTGTGGCGCCGGTCATTATTCCGCCCCGGCATGACAGGCACAGAGATCGCGACGAAGGAATTGTCTCTTACAACTTGACGCCGCAGGAGCAAAAGCTCTCAGTGACGGAGGAAGTGCGGCCCATGCTGGTCAACGTGAACGGCGGAGCCGCGCAGCAACAGCCGGTAGCACAGACAACAATCGTTGTGCAGTAGCAGCTATTGGGCTTTTGCAGCGTTCGTCAGGTAAGGAGCAAGCTCAGGATTGCTGATGACAATGCTCGCACCCTGTACTTGAATAGGCTCGGCGGGCATTTTCACCTGTCCAGAGGGCACTTTCATTCCTTCTGGCAGGTCTTTGGTGGCTATCAACGTCACGGTCAGATCTCCCGCGGGAAGATCGCGCAGCAGGAAGTTTCCGTTCTCATCAGTCTTGGCCACACCAAAGCCAGCAGTAATCTGGACACCCGCTAGAGGAACAAGGTTGTAGTCGCCTCCGGCGGGTGCGCCGCTGGTGCCCTGCGCCTGGCCGCGTCCTGCCTGATTGGCTCTGCCGCCCGCCTGCCCGCCGCGTTGGTTACGAACTGAGCCTGCAGGCATGCCACTGATTTTCAGCTTGCCGGAATCGACAGGCTGGGCCGCTGGCTCAGCCAGAACTTTTACAAATACTCTTCCAGCAATCGACCGCATGGCGCGCGCCGGAATATTTTCTACCGCAGTCGAGACCGGCGATACGTGAAGCGTAAATGTGTCTTGCGGAAGCGAATAGTTCGCCGGGAGCGTGTCGGCATCTACGCTGATTCGGTAATCACCGGGAGCTACATCGTCAATTTCAAAGTCACCAGTATCCTGCGCCACAACAATGCGCTGGCGATTGCCATCATCCAATGTCAGATGAACGCTCGCAAGGCCCTTGGCATCCGGCGCTTTTTGTCCTTCAAAGCGCAGATCGTTGTACACGCTGCCGGTAACGCGGGCAAAATCGACAATACCAAAATTCACCACGCCAATCCGCTGCCGGATCAAATCTACCGACGCCATGTTTTTGGTGGTCATGCGCACCGGCCCGGAAAACTGCGTCAAACCCAGTGAAACCGTGTGCTCGCCCTGGCCTACATCAAAAAATTTGTAGCGTCCCTGCTCATCGGTTTCTG
>DASZMF010000860.1:0-3343 GCA_035552035.1 Candidatus Angelobacter sp. | reverse complement strand
GAAGGTCAGGTACTTCACGGCGATCATGTGGTGGTGGACGCTGACATTCCGAAACGGCAGATGGCGTTTACCGTAAGCGGCCGCGTGGAGGCAGAGCCTGAGCGCAGCAGTCAAAGCAGATAACTGGAGCAGAATTTAAGCCGCAAGCAGGCGTGTGACCTTGAGTCGACACGCTGTTTGCGGCTTTATTTTTTAGCGCTTACCTTTTAGTTCTTGGACTTTTTGCAGTCTTTGCTTCGGACTTGGTTTCAGATTTTGTTTCTGTCTTTTTAGGCGTGGAATCTTTCTCTTTGCTTTTGGCACCATCTTCTTTGGAAGACGTGTCTTTTTTCTCAGACTTGTCAGACTTATCCGGCTTCTCCGAACTGTCTTCAGACTTGGGCGTATCAGTGGTCTGCTTGCCGCCGTAGTCGGTAACGTACCAGCCGGAGCCTTTAAACTGCACGGCAGGCGCGTGCATGATCTTCTCCACCGGGCTGCCGCATTCAGGGCATTTCTTTACCGGACGATCAGAGAACTTTTGGATCTTCTCGAATTTATGTTTGCATTTCTTACACTGATATTCGTAGAGCGGCACTCGGACAAACCCTCAGACTGTGGAAGTGATATGTCCTGATTTTAGCAGAGAGCATTTTGTAGCAGGAAAGCTGTGCGATGCGGCGCAGCGCGGATGCTATCCTTAGCGCCGGAACCAAACACGAAATGGCAGAGCAGAAAAAATCCGGGACGCTGTACGTGGTGGCCACTCCCATTGGCAACCTGGAGGACATTACGTATCGCGCCGTGCGGGTTTTGAAGGAGGCTGACCTGATTGCCTGCGAAGACACACGGCACACGGACAAACTGCTGCATCACTACGGCATTGATAAGCCGACCATTAGCTACCACGACCACAATGAAGCCACACGCGCAGAAGAGTTAGCGGCCAAGCTGGAGCAGGGACTGAACATTGCCCAGGTCTCTGATGCCGGCATGCCCGGCATTTCGGATCCCGGATATCGCGTGATCAAGCTCGCGATTGAACGCGGCGTTCAAGTGGTACCGATCCCAGGAGCATCAGCGTTGATTTCTGCTCTGGCTGCAGGCGGACTGCCGACGGACAGCTTTCAGTTTCTTGGCTTTCTGCCGGCAAAGTCTGGTCAGCGACGCACTTTGCTTGAGACCATTCGCGGTTCAGAGCAGACGACTGCTGTCTATGAGACTCCGCACCGGATTGCCGAGACGATGAAAGATATCGTAGAGATACTCGGAGCTGAGCGCCCGATTGTGCTGGCGCGCGAGCTTACCAAGATGCATGAAGAATTTATTCGCGGCAGCGCAGCGCAAATACTGGCGCGCACACAGGAACATGAGCTGAGAGGCGAGATTACGTTGCTGATCGGCAAGGGCGAAGCGCAGGCAGCTCAAGAGCCGGCGAAGAACATTGCGCAGCGGCTGGAAGAGATCATGCGCGAACACGAGCTGGACGAAAAGGCCGGACTCAAAGTTCTGGCTAAAGAGCGCGGACTTTCCAAGAGTGAAGCGTACCGTGAATTGCAGCGCATTCGTAAGCACTCATGAGAATTCGCTAATGAATATGCGGCAGTTACGTAGAATGCCTCATTGCTATTGTGCAGCCATACCAGTATGGTTGAGCCTGAAAGACACTGGTCAGCAAGGACTATTTCTCCTGACTGCCTGACCGTTCGAAAAGGTGTTTGGTTCATGCCCGGCAGCGCATCTTCTGGAAGATTACCGACTCGGACTCTGCTTCTGGGCGGCCTCTCCGTTACCGCACTGATCATTCCCGTTGTTCTTCCGGGGATTTTCTCTTCGCGATTTCTTCCGCACGCTTTCTGTTATGCAGGAGATCCGGCACTCATTTTTACGCATGTTGTGGCTGACGGCCTTATCTGGCTATCCTATGTCGTGATTGCGGGCACGCTCGTCTATCTGGTCCGTCAACTGAAAAAGGAAATGCCCTTCCAATGGATGTTTCTTGCCTTTGGGCTGTTCATTGTGGCCTGCGGTTTTACACACTTCATGGAGATAGTAACGCTGTGGAAGCCCATCTACTGGCTCTCGGCATATGTCAAGATCATCACCGCATTAGCTTCTGTAATTACCGCGGTTGCATTGCCTACACTGATACCACGAATCAGAGAGATGGCCCAGGCGGCCGCACGCTCCCACGAAACTCAAGCCGAGCTGACGGCCAGCAATCGCGAGCTAGAAGCTTTCAGCTACTCCGTGTCTCATGACCTTCGCGCACCGCTGCGGGCCATTGACGGATTCAGCCAGGCAGTGCTGGAAGACAGTGTACAAAAACTGGACGAGCAAAGCAGAACTGATTTGCAGCGTGTCCGCATCGCCGCAAAGCGCATGGGAGAGCTTATAGACGACCTCTTGAAGCTCTCGCAAACCGCGCGGGCTGAGATGTTGCGCGAACCAATTGACCTGACCGGGATGGCAGCTGAAATTGCAGCCCAGCTTTCAGCTACGAGTCCCGAACGGGATACGCGCTTTACTATTGCGCCCGGACTTACGCTTGTTGGTGATCGCGGACTCTTGCGGGTCGCAATGGAAAACCTGCTGGGTAACGCCTGGAAATTTACAGGCAAAACGACTGCAGGCGTGATTGAGCTTGGAGCGGAACAGCAAGACGGGCAAAATACGTTCTTCGTCCGGGACAACGGAGCTGGATTTGATATGAAGTACGCCAGCAAGCTCTTTGGGCCTTTCCAGCGTATGCACGAAAACAGTAATTTTCCTGGCACAGGTATAGGTTTGGCGACTGTCCAAAGAATCATTCGCCGCCATGGAGGCAGGATCTGGGCAAATGCCGCAGTGGGGCACGGGGCCACGTTTTATTTTGCACTGTAGCCAAGGAACCCAAGAATGTTGAGGCGAAGATGAATCCGAACCCTATTGTGCTGGTGGAAGACAATCCCGATGATGCCGAGTTGACGCTACGGGCGCTCAAGAAAAGCAAAATATTGAATGATGTTAGAGTGGCCCGTGACGGAGCGGAGGCACTGGAACTTCTCCTGCCCGGTAATGGCGAGAAAGGGCTCAAAGCGGCCCTGGTTCTGTTGGATTTAAAGCTACCTGGAATGGATGGTATTGAAGTGCTGCGACGCCTGAGGAATGACCAACGCACACGCGTCTTGCCGGTCATCATTCTCACAACCTCCAAAGAGCAGGAAGACCTGATCAATGGATATCACAACGGCTGCAACAGTTATATCCGCAAGCCAGTGGATTTTCTGGAATTCGTGGGCGCCGTCCAGCAAATTGGATTGTATTGGCTCATGCTGAATGAAGCGCCACCACATTAAGTCATAGGAGTGTCAATCTGCCGACG
>DASZMF010000859.1:0-8033 GCA_035552035.1 Candidatus Angelobacter sp. | reverse complement strand
TGCGTGGCCTTGGTGTTGATGGACGGAGCATATTTGTCAGCGGCGGCAAGGTTGGCAATGCGCACTGCGTTCCGTGCTTCAAAAAGCACGCGCGGCGTTTTGCGGTCGATGCCAAAAATGGCGTCTTGAATTTTGGTGTTGGTAGAGGAGTATGTGCCGCGGCCCAGCAACTCATATTTGGCGTCAATATTTTCCTGGCGGCCCACCGTGGATGCGCCCACAATATTTTCCAGCACCACCATATTGCCCGGCTGATTCACGGCAAAATACGGCTCTGCCGTTACGATCATGCCAAAGGTCTGCATGTCTGTAATGGCTTTCACGCGGCTGCTGTTATGGTCCACCACGAGCCCGCCCAGATTCACGGCGCGCCCTTCCGGCGAAATGGCCCACAGCACCAGTGAGAGATACTCCAGCCCGAATTTGGTGGGGTCATCCAGACCATCAAATTTGGCGTCAATTTCAACGCTGCTTTTTTTGCCTGCGACCTTGGCTTCACCGGAGGCATTTTGCATGAGCTCGGTGCCGCGGAAATCGACTTTTACGGCATCGCCGCGCAGGCGGTAATTCACCGCCTTGGTGGTGCGCTGCACCGGCGCCGATTGCGGGCCGGCGGACTGTGACAGTCCCACGGCGCTACATGCGGCCAAACAGACGAACAGGAAAAACGCCAGACATTGTTTCATGGCATGCCCCTCAGTCAAGGTTCTTTGGGTCAAAGCTCTTTGTGTCAAAGCTTTTTGTGTCAAAGTTCTTTGTGTCAAAGTTCTCTGGATCTTTTTGCTGGTGCTATTTCTGGTTTTTATTAGCTGATTTTTATTATAAAGATTAGGTCCTTATAACCTTACGTGACGCTGGGTATTATGAAAAGACGCACCAAGTACTACTGAGTGACTGCACTTTGGTGCTTTATCCCCGGACGCCAGGTTCGCAAATGGCTGATTTTGCCGGAAAAACGTGTACGGCAGCCTCGATCGTCAGTAGTCTTGCCCCAGGCTAACGGGGGAATCATAAATTTGTTCCAATGGAAAGGAAACGCAAAAGATGCAACCCAAATGTTTAGCAATTGGAGTCTCATTCCTGTTGATGGCGGTCATGGCGAGCGCCCAACAGCCAGCGCGCGACAAAAGCAAACGCCCCAGCCCACCGGCCACGGCAGAGGTTGAACTCAAAGGGAAGAAGATTGTCATTGATTACAGCCGCCCTTCACTTAAGGGCCGGAAAGTGGGGCAGGAGCTTGCGCCCTACGGCCAGGTGTGGCGCGCCGGAGCCAATGAGGCCACCGCGCTGACGACTGAAATTGACCTGACTATTGGCGGCGTAAAAGTGCCTGCGGGCAAATACACGCTCTATGCATTGCCGGCTGAAGGCACATGGAAACTCATCATCAATAAGCAGACCGGCCAGTGGGGAACCGAGTACGACGCGAGCCAGGACCTGGCGCGGATCGATATGAAGAAAACCGCCCTGCCGCAGTCTGCGGAGCAGTTCACCATTTCCTTCGATAAGAAGGGCGAAAGCAAGGCTGACCTGAATCTGGAATGGGAAACCACACGCGTTACAGTCTCTGTGGAAGCGAAATAAAACATTTGGTGGCGTCGGCAGATGGTGCAGAAGGAGGGAAAGCCCTGGTGCTTAGAGTTCGCAGCCGCTGCCGCTGCTACCCAATGATCTGGTTGCGACAACTGGGTCTCCACCCGGGAGAAACAGATGCACATCTCCACTCTCGGTGGAAGAAACGCTGCAGTGTCCACTGAGGCCGGATGAAGGCGAACCAGTCACCGAATACCCTGAGATGGGCATTGTGCTGCCATTGCCAACAATAGAAAACATGTAGCCGCTCTTGATTCCGCTGGTCAGCGTATCGTCCATAATAATGCAGGCACTATTGCTGGAAGCGGTCTCGCACGTTGTTCCATTGCTGCCCAGGCTGGCCAGGTTGGTGGCATATCCAACTTCAGGGTACGTATCAAAGAACAGGGTCTCAGCAGTGTTGATGGTCTTGACCGAAGCCACCGCGGCAGCTTCATTCGCGCGCATCTTGCCGTGAACCAGGTTCGGAATGGCAATCGCTGCAATAATGAGGATGACCATGATGACCACTAGAATTTCAACCAGTGAAAATCCAGCGCCATTTGCCTGCGCCCGTCTCATTTCGTTTTGTGATCCTGTCGGAGACATATTACGAAAGTAACCTTAGTCGGGTACTAGAATACCTCAGAAAATCCATTTTGCAGATGATTAAATCTTCTAATGTTGCCTGGAAATATGCCTTAGGTTTAAGTGCTTTCAATTCAATGAATATAAGGGGATTTCTGTTTACCCGGCAGTTACTAGTGGTATGCAAAGGAGTGCATAACTGCGTGTTTCCTGCCCAAACGACCTTAGGATTTCTAATTCCGTTTTAAGCAGCAGGCAGAAAAAGAGTTGCTACCCTTGGCGGGCAAGAGGTGGTTATGTGCAAGCTTATTGTTTTTTACGTGCCCGCGAATTTCAACGCAACACCTGCCAAGTGGATGCCCCCATCCGAACGCGGCAAAGTTATTGAGTTCCATCCATTGGACAATCAAAGATCCGCTTAAGTGAAAGATCGGCTTAAGCCGCGGACGACTGATCGTCTTTGGATAGAGCTGTGTTGTTGGCCAGCACATCTGGGAGAGACTGTTCCATGGCGGGCAGCGGTTCATCTTCTATGCCGAGTTCGTTCGCGGCAAATGGAAGAAAAACCGAGCAGCAGGTCCCGTGATGGACTGCATTCGTGGAGCTGCGCAAACGGAGCTTGCCCTGGTGCTTCTGCACGATTCCCTGGCTCACCCACAGACCAAGGCCGGTTCCCTTGGAGTCTTTTGTGGTGAAGAAGGGCTCAAAAATATGCGCCATGTTTTCCGCCGGAATGCCGCAGCCATTGTCCGCTACGGTAACGCGAATGCCCTCACGACCCTGGCCGTCGTCCGCCTGTTTTACGCGAATATAAATATTGCTGCCGGGCGTTGAAATGGCCTCAATGGAATTCAACACCAGGTTGGAGAACACCTGGCGCAGTTCGCTGGGGAAGGCTGCCAGCTGGCCTACGTCATTGAAATTCTTGTGGACCACAATCTGGTTTTGTTCGATGCGCGCGTCATAGGCTGCCAGTACCTCTTCAAACAGCTGCGGCACAGAGCTCATGACCGGGGAAGAAATTTCGCGATAGAAGCCCAGCGTCTGCTTGGTGATATGAACCACGCGAGCCAGCTCTTCTTCCGCGGTCTTCACATACACCAGCGCTGACTCCGGCATCTTGGAGTTGGTGCGCAGGATATAAAGCGCGTTCATCACGGAGGCCAGCGGATTGTTGATCTCATGCGCGATGCTCGCGGCAAGCCGTCCGGTGGCGGCAATTTTTTCTGACTGCCGCAACGTCTGCTCTGCCGCTTTGCGCGAGGTCACGTCCATGGCCACGCCCAGCATGCGAACGGGAACGTCCCCCATTACGATGGTGCGTCCGCGGGCTTCCAGCCAGTGGAGGCTTTTGTCGGCAAACACCACACGGTATTGCACTTCATACTCGCCCTTTACGGCCAGGGCGTGAGTAATGGATTGGTGCACATGCTGGCGGTCTTCAGAGACAATGCTCTCCATCCAGCTCTCATAGCGGCCATCAAATTTTTCCACTTCAATGCCGTGCAGGCGGCGAATCTCATCTGACCAGGCCAGCGCGCCGGTCTGCAGGTCCCACTCCCATATGCCGATGCCCACATACTGCTGCGCCAGTTGCATGCTCTCTTTGCCGCGCTCCAGCATCTCCTGCGCGCGCTTGGTTTCCGCAATCTGTTCCTGCGCTTCGCGGAAAAGGCGCACGTTATCAATGGCCACCGAAGCCATGTGGGTGAGCTGGACGAGAATTGCTTCGTCATCGTGCGAGAATTCACCGGTCAATTTTCGTGAGAGCTGGATCAAGCCAAGATTTCTTCCGTCACGAGTGAGTAGCGGAGCGGCCATCCAGCCGTGGATCGCCGCGTCTGTTGCGCGCCGCACCGGCCCCCACGCATACGACCGTGCACCGGCTTGCAGGCGAATCGGCTTATTCAGGTTGCAGGCCAGCATAAACATCTCAGAGCTTTCCGGAGCGAACTCCAGAGCGCCCTGGCCTTCCGCGATTGAGACGCAGGTAATGCTGCGGTTCCATTCGCCTCTGGGCAGCAGCGTTGTCAGAGCCTGGCGCGCACCCACAATATTTCTGGCCTGATCGGTGATGATCTGCAAGAGAGAATCGAGTGCGGTGGCAGAATTGATTTTGACGGAAGCTTCCGCCAGTGACCGCAACACGGCCGTGCGCTGTTGCTCCGCCGCCAGCGTCTGCAGGGATTCATGATAGAGACGCGCATTATCCAGCGCGTTGGACGCCTGCCGTGCATAGAGCTCCACCAAACGCGACTGACGCTCACTAGGTGAATGCGGCTTGCGGAAAAACGTTACCACCATGCCTAGCGCGTCGCCGCGAGAATTGATGATGGGCGTGCTGAAAACTGAGCGGAAGCCGACCTGCGTGGCGGCATCGACAAATGGAAAATATGTTCCGACCTTTTCAATGTCTTCAATCAGCACCCGGCGATCAGGCGAGAAGAAAGATGCGGGCAGTTCGCCGAAGAGCTTGATCTGGTCGGCGGTGAATCCGGCAAAGGTGGCAACCTGCAGTGTTTTGCTGCTGCGCTCCGGAAGCAGGAGAAGCATGGCGAGATCGGTTTTTTGCAGCGCGGCAACGGAGGTCAACACGTCATTGAGCAGGCGCTGCAATTCCAGGTTGCTGGAAAGGCGGACACTGAGATCGTGAAAACGCTTGAGGTCGCTGCGCTGCGATTCTAGTTCGTCGCGCAGACGGGCCAGATCAGTACTAAGGCGGCCAGCAACCATCTCAGCGGCAGACCATTTCTCGCGGGCCACGCCAATCACCAAGGCAACGGCAATCAGCAACGCTGACCACAGCTCGCTGCTGGTGGCTGAACTTGCCGGCTCATAGAGATAAATAAAGCTGTTGAGCGCGGCTGTATTGAGCAGCCCTCCAACCAGGGCGCCGGGCAGGCCGCCAAGCACAGCGGCAATGCATGCAGCGGCGATAAAAAACACTCCTACACCGGGATGGAAATAAGGCAGACTGGCGCGGGCAAAACTCCAGGCAGCTACAGGCAATAGAAACGTGATGACCCACGAGACAATGCGCAGCCGAGCCGTAGGGGAGGAATACATTTCTTCTCGTTTACTCCTGCTCAAAATTGAGCGTTGGTAGACGAATGGCAAGTCCGAGCATAGCACGTATTAGAGCCTTGGATAACCCCGCCTGTGGGGCGTCATAGGTACAATCCTTAGAGTGTACTTATCCAGAGTAGGATACGAATATGGCCGCATATTTACGGGCTAAAATCCACTCTTTATGGGAGTGCGCAATTTCCCAAATCGGGAGTGTCTCTTTGGGACACATTTGTACTCACTAAAATTGAGCCTGGAAATATTAGTTTGAGAGCAAGCTTTGGATAGCCTGTTTTTTCCGTAACTCATAGAGTGGATTTGCGGAGAAAATATTATGCAGCTACAAATGACAACAGCCAATGCAAATCAAAAATGGTCAATGGTGCTGGCGCATGATGCCAAGGCCGATGGCCGGTTCGTCTACGCGGTAAAGTCCACTGGCGTCTTTTGCCGCCCTTCATGCCCCAGCCGCCGGCCCCGGCGCGAGAATGTGGAATTTTTTAACTCGCCCGCACAGGCCCAGCAGGCCGGATACCGTGCATGCCGGCGCTGCACGCCGCTGGAGCGCAATCCACAATCACAAAAAGTAGAGGCCGCTTGCCGCTATATAGATGACAACCTGGATATCACGCTGAGTCTGACTGCCATATCCCGCCATGTGGCCATTAGTCCATTTCATTTTCAGCGGATGTTCAAGCGCATGCTGGGAATTAGTCCGCGGGAATATCAGCAGGCGCGCCGTGCGGGAAAATTTCGTGAGGCCCTGCTCACTGACGGCAGTGTGACCGAAGCTATCTACGAAGCGGGATTCAGCTCCAGCAGCCGGGCTTATGAAAGCGTTCCAGCACAACTGGGGATGACGCCATCAGCTTTTCGCCGCGGAGGTGAAGGAGTTGAAATCCGCTGCACCGTGGTTTCAACCGACTTAGGCAAGCTGCTGGTCGCTACTACGGCACGCGGCGTTTGCTCGGTGCGCTTTGGCGAGAGCGAAGCTGCACTGCTGCGTGAACTGAAAAAAGATTTCAGCGCGGCGGAAATTCGTCGCGATGACAAAGAGCTGGAGCCAGTAGCAGCACAGATCAAGCAATTGCTGAGTGGACCGGCTGCGCCGCTGAATATTCCGTTGGACCTGCGAGGAACGGCGTTCCAGCAAATGGTGTGGAAAGAGCTGCGCCGCATTCCCGCCGGACAAACCCGCAGCTACACCGATATAGCCAAGACCATCGGCAAGCCCAAAGCAGTGCGCGCCGTAGCCAATGCCTGCGGATCGAATCCGGTAGCGCTGGTGGTGCCATGCCATCGCGTGGTGCAGAAAAATGGCAGCCTCGCAGGATACCGGTGGGGTGTGAAGAGGAAGGCGGCGTTGTTGGAGAAAGAAGCGAAATAGCAAAATAGCCATTGGCTCTTAGCTCTTGGCCTTTGGCTTTTGTGTTTTAGCCGATTGCGCGATAGGTTTGGCTAAGGGCTAAAAGCTAAAAGCCAAAGCTAAGAGCCAAGAGCCGTTATCTCATCAAAAACGAGAATCCCTCAAATCTATATTCCACCCAGTGCTCGCCTTTGACCGGCTTGATCTTTCCGCTGCGGGATTGCTTCATCGCGGCCAGCACGCGCGGAAGGTCGGCTGGATCGGCGACCGGTAGATTGTGTGAGGGCAAGAGCAGCTTCGCATGTAGCGCGATCATCTTTGCGATAGAGGCTTCATATGCGTCCAGGTCAGTTTCGGGGCGGAATAAAAAGATCGGACCGGGATAATACATGTCGCCGGTAAAGAGCAGACCGTTTTTCGCGTCCCACAGTGCGATGGAATCTGGCGTGTGTCCCGGTACTGAAATTACCTGCAGCACGCGTCCGCCTAGATCGATTTTTTCGCCGCCGCGAATCCAATCTGTAATGTGGAATGGCTTTACCGCATATGATTTGGCGTTGAAACCGGCTGGCAGTTCGCCGCAGATGGAGCCTGGCGTAATTTCTTCCTGCGCCGCAGCGACGGTGCCTTTGGCATGCTCGCGGGTAAAAGCTGTGTCCATGCCATAGATTTTGCTGAACTCCCAGTTATCGCTTACGTGGTCATTGTGGGTGTGGGAATTGATCACGCTCACGGGCAACGTTGTGAGTCCGTCTACTACCTTCTTTATGTCGCTGATGCCCATGCCGGTGTCAAAGAGCAATGCCTGCTTCTGGCCGACAATGAGATAAGAAATAACTTCTTCCTGCTGGTGCGGCTCATAGATAGCGAAAATGCCCGGGCGTATGCGATACACCTCAAACCATTGGTCGGGGACGCTTACGCGCTCCAGTTTGCTATACGCCGGACGCGGCAGGTCGCGGCACCACTCGGGCTTTTGATCGGACTGCGAAGCGAGTAACGCGATGAGAATGCCTGCGGCTATGTGCATTGGGCTGTCCTGAATTTCCTGAACTTAAATTTGCTGAGCTTAAAAATATTTCAGGCCAAGCATACCTTGTTGTAGCGAAGGTGAGTAGCTGTTGCAAAACAAAAGGCGCCCCTTTCGCGGGAGCGCCTTTCTAATGGGTGATTTTGGTTGTTACCGTTGCTGCGGCATCTGCTGCTGAAGCATCTGGTCAAATTTTTTCTTCTGATCTTCATTCAGCGTAGAGCGGACGGTGTTGATGGTGCTCTCGCGAATCGTGTGGATTTTCTGGATCTTGTCTTCGCGCGCCAGGGTGCTGTCCTGTGCCACTTTCATGGCTTGCGTGTGCTGGTCCTCCAGGGCGGTCTTTAGTTTGGCCTGCTGATCGGTGGAAAGATTGAGCTGGTCAGAGAGAGAACGCACCTGATCGTCAAT
>DASZMF010000858.1:0-2667 GCA_035552035.1 Candidatus Angelobacter sp. | reverse complement strand
CACAATCTCGCCATGTCCGTCGCGGTCTAGTCCCTTTCCACTCCACAAAAACTTACCTCCCTCAAATTCCAAGAAATCAATTGAGGTAAATCGCCATGCCCACAAATATCGATAACGTTCTAACAGCATCGCCGACTTCGGCTGGTCACACTATTCGAAGCAGCGATTGGGGAGTATTGCCCCCGGGCAACACAGGAACCGCATTCACCACAGGTGCGAACCTGGCTGCATCGGCAAGCGGCGGATCACTGGCCACAACCACCGGCGCTTTTAAAATCACCTGGATCACAGCCAACGGAGAATCTCTGCCTTCGGCCGAAGCAACGGTTTCAGTGACCGGCGCCACCGGATCAGTAACCGTTTCTCTGGGCAGCGTTGGATCCACCAACACTGGAACGCAGGCCCTGGCCGCGCCCATCATCGGATGGAAGCCCTATTCCGGTTCCGGTGCAGGCAACGAGTTGGCCAATGAGGTTGCCGCCAGTTTGAGCGTCGCTCTGGCCACACTGATTCTGCCAAACGGCAACACGCTGACTTACATTCCGATCGCAACCACTTCAGTGGTAGTGAAGGTTTACGGTAACGGCGCTGCGCCTCCGACGCTCAACACGTCGGGCATTCAGCAGCCCTTGCCGAACATCGCAGCCAACAACTCGGCTGACCAGTTTGCCGTGGTGCGCCGCTCTTTCCGTCCACAGAAAGAAGTCAACTGGATCCGCCCGAACTCCGCGGCTGATGCCGGCGGCCTGCTCGTTTCTCTGATGGATTGCGTTGCGCCTCTGTGGCCCGTAAGCACAGCCGTCACCGCTGGCGTTACGCCGAACTACATCGTTGTGAACAGCACGGTATTCATCTGCAGCGTTGGCGGCACTACGGCAGCCAGCATTCCCGCAGGCCTGACCACGCGTCCGGCAAAAGGGACGACTGTGGTGGATAACGGCGCAACCTGGACATCGCTGGGCGAAGCCGCTCTGGTTCGCATCCGCTGGTCCAACACCACGGGATCGGCTGGCCAGCCGACCTCGCAGGAGTACGACCTCTTTCAGGCCTAAAACCAATCACCACTTAGCCGGCTGACTCAATTTAGTCGGTTGGCTAAGTGGGACTTTTTCACTATGCCTTCAACACTTTCAACTTACACGGTCCAGAATCTTCTGGATTACGCGCGCGCACACACGTCACTAAAGCTGATTCTGGGAATCGGCGGCGTTGCTAATGAGCCGGGCATGTCGATCGTAAATGACGTGCTGCAAACCGTACTGGCCAGACCATTCGCGTGGAAGTTTAATCGCAAATTCGCTCCGTTCTTTGTGACGCAGGCCTTCGTGCAGGATTATTTCTTTGCCGGTGCATGCGCCTTCACGCTGGCTCCCGTAGTTGCTTCAGGCGGACAGAGTTCGCTGGGTGGCGGCGGCGTAGGCATTGACCTGGCCAGCAACGCGGCAATCACACAAATTGGAACCACGGTCACAGTGAACTGCCTGCAGCGCCATAACCTGCTGGTGGGTCAGACGATCTTTTTAAACAACGTGTTCACAGCCGCCGGAGTTCTCGTGCCGGCACTGAACGCGGTTTTCACGATGGACACCAATGCGATGACGTCCACGTGGACGAACGGTTTTGTGGTGACGGGATTGCCCACCCCAACCAGTTTCACCTTCACCGCCACTGGTGGCCAGCCGACTTGCGGAGCTGCCGGCATTTCAGATTTTGGATGGCTTGAATCCGCGACTATCACAGACATCAATAACACTGGCGTTCCACAGCCTACCGGGCCGATTGAGGCGCAAGACCGGATTTCACCGTGCTACACGTGCGACGAAACCGAACAGCTTTGTTTACTGCAGGACCTGGGCAACGGCATTCTCCAGTTCCGGATCAATCCCTGCGCACCCGCTTACAGCATGGCGATTTACGCCACGTATCAGGCGCGGGCACGCTTTTTAACCCGGTTGCAGGACAACTGGGCCCCATGGCCTGATTCGCTGGCTTATGTGCTGCGCGCCGGCATAAAGGCGTTTGCTTATGATCTGGCGGATAAACCGCTAACTGAAAAGCAGATGAAGATGCAGCAGTTCGATGCCGCGGTTAAATCCGCGCTGACGTACTCGGACAGCGAGAACTCCAACATGGGATTTGCTCCAAGCAGCGGGCTGATGCGGTAAAACAGCTACTTACAAATGCAAAAGATCGTGTCAGAATAGAAGGAGAAAGAGTTTTATGGCCGAAACTCAGCATCATCGTTGTACACGACGCAAATTTGTCAAAGACTATCCCCGGATCAACAACTGCCGCGTAAACCCTGAAGCGTTCGCGACGTTGAACCGTATTGCCGGGCCGAACGCACTCGGCGTTGCGATTGAATATCTCTGCCAACGCGAGGAGCTGGTTTCACAGCTTCTACAATTCATGGACAAAAAGCCGAACGAGACGGAAGCCGTGCTTCCTGGACTCGCATCGGCGCAAGTAGCGACGGTAGCCTAGCGTCAGCCTGACGCCAGGTCTTTAGTTTTCAAGTTTTAGCCCTTCCTTTTCCTCCCCAAGCAAACGTTCCGATGGCCCAAAAACCAGAGCCCATACTTTCCATCACCCGTTTTATTACCGGGCTGGTGTCACAGCGCAATCCGCTGACGGTCCCATTCAGCTATGTCGGGCTGAATATGATCC
>DASZMF010000857.1:0-1901 GCA_035552035.1 Candidatus Angelobacter sp. | reverse complement strand
TCACCTGGAATCCAAATCCATACGTCACCGTATTTCGCTTGGACTCATGCAGCTTGATCAGCACCTCAGCGTCAGGGTCGTCCGTGACCGGCCGCCGCGTATCCACGCTGGCCCAGTCAAAAATGCCCAGCGTATAAAGCTGGCTCTCACCGCGCAGCAATTCGGTTTCACTCAGCGGCTTGCCCTGGCTCACAACGGCATTGCTCTTGATGACATCGGGCTTGGTATGTACCGCGCCAATTGAATCCACGCTCACCGCATGGATCTGCGGCCCTTCATCAATTTCATAAATCACCTGCACATGATGAGGATCGTCCTTCTCATGCTGCACCGTCGATTTCAGCGTCATGGTCAGGTAGCCGCGGTCAAGATACGTCGCCATGATCTGGTCGCGATCTTTATTCAATAGCTGCGTGGAATACGGCTTGCCCGGCTCCAGGTTCATGCCTTTGGGTGAAATCTGCTGCTGGTTCAAAGACTTGTTGCCCTGCACCTGCAGCGTCTTCACCAGATCGCGAACGCCTTCATCCACCTGGAAAGCAAGCTTCAGATTGCCGCCTTCACGCTCAACTTTTGACGTGACCTTTACCATGCTGTAACCAGCGCCCCGGTAAAGCCCTTCAATATTTTTCGCGCCCTTGCTTACCAGTTGCTGGCTATATTTTCCGTGTGAAAAAGGCAGATACTTTGTGCGCTTAGTCACCTGCACATGAGATTGCAGATCTTTGTCACTGAAATGATCGTTGCCGTGGAACTCAATTGCCTCCACCTTGCCGCGCTTGCCCCGCTCAATCTGATACAGAACGGTCACTCCGGAATCCTGCTTTTCAATCTTGCTCTCCACCTTCGCATCAAAGAAGCCCTTAGCCTGGAAGTAGGAAGCCAGGTTCTGCGAGCCCTCATTCACCAGGTCGGAGTCAACGGCATTTTCCTGGTACATGGGGATAAGTTTTTTCTGCGTGCGCCCCCACACATGCGCTCCAGCCACTGTGATGGTTGTCTTTGGCCCTTCAGTCACTTCAAACGTAACGTCAGCGCGGTTCGTCTCTGGGTTATAAAGCGAGGAGACTAGTTTCACGCGCGCAGCAAGATAATGCTGCGATCCCAATTGCTGCTGCAGGAAGGCCGTGGCCGCGCCAACTTTTTTCAGCGAATATGCTTTGCCCGTCTTCAGGTAAGCGCCTTTGATCCGTCCGCGAATGGAATGCAGCCCGCTATTCAATCTTTTGGTATCCGCCTCCGGAGCGCCTTTGATTGTTACGTCGCCAAACTTGGCATGCCGTTTCAGATTGATATCGAATACCACGTTGACCACGCCGTGCTGCTGGTCATTTTGCAATTTCGGTTCGACGGTGGCTGTGAAATAGCCTGACCGATGAAAGAAGTCCAGCAGGTTTGACTCTGACTCTTCCAGTTTTTCCTGTGAGTATGGCTCCTGCTTGGTGTAGTTGGCGGTTTGCAGCAGCCGCGTATAGCTGAAAATTTTCTCCGCGCGAGAGAACGTATAAATCCCAAAATAAGCCGCTGGCTTCAGGACAAAAACCACGCGCACGCCTTCCGCCTGCGGTGACACCTGAACTTCCACATCTTTTACGCCAGCCTTCTTGAGCGCCGCCACCGTCTCATCCACTTTGGCCTGCTCAAAGGCCGCGTTCACGGGCTGCGTGATCAGCGTGCGCAGTTGCTTGAGATTGCCATCCACTTGCCCGGCCAGCTGCACTGAAGAGACCCGCTGCCCTTCATAAGAAATAACCGACGCCGTAGCCTGAATCTGCTGTGAGTGCAGTGCGGACGGCACAAGGGTAAGCCCCACTGCCGTCGCCACGATCAAAGTGCCGATCCATCCGCAAAAAGTTTTCATTGTGCCTGAGAGTCTCTCGCCATTCCCGCGGCCTGGGAGC
>DASZMF010000856.1:0-2430 GCA_035552035.1 Candidatus Angelobacter sp. | reverse complement strand
GAAATCACTGACAAGAGCCTGGACTTTCTCGGCTTCAAGACCTTGCGTGATCTGCTGGGCTCGCTGGGACGTTCCAGCTTCGGCCGCCACGACACGCGCGACCTGGCCACCGGCATCGAATCCAGCGGTGCGTCCAAGCCTTACGAATTTGGCGACACACTGAACCTCGATATCACCGCAACTCTTTCTTCCGCCATTGAGCGCGAAGGGCTGCAGATGCCGCTGAATATCGAATACTCTGACCTGCAGGTACACCAGTGCGAATACCAGTCGTCCTGCGCTACAGTCGTTATGCTGGATTGCTCGCACAGCATGATTCTTTACGGTGAAGACCGCTTCACACCGGCCAAGAAAGTGGCCATGGCGCTCTCGCACCTGATTCGCACGCAGTATCCGGGTGACTCACTTTCGCTGGTTCTGTTCCATGATTCGGCGGAAGAGATGCCAATCTCACAACTGGCGCGCGTAAAAGTTGGTCCGTATTACACCAACACGCGCGAAGGGCTGCGGTTGGCCCAGCGCATCCTGCAGCGCCAGCGCAAAGACATGAAACAGATTGTCATGATCACTGACGGCAAGCCCTCAGCGCTCACGCTGGAAGACGGCAGGATTTACAAGAATGCTTTCGGGCTGGATCCGCTGGTTGTCAGCCAGACGCTGGAAGAAGTTTCCCGCTGCAAGCGCTCCGGCATCATGATCAATACCTTCATGCTCGCTTCTGATTACGGTCTGGTCCAGTTCGTGCAGAAAGTCACGGCCATGTGCAAAGGCAAAGCCTATTTCACCACGCCGCAGACTCTGGGGCAGTATTTGCTGATGGATTACATGTCACGGAAGATGAAGACCATTCACTAAACCGCGGCGCTGCGAATCGCAAAACGCTTTCTACTAAAAATCACCGTCCGCCTGTTTGCCATTCGCCGTTTCATGCACCACGTCTTTCACCATTTCCCGACGAAATTTATCCGCCTGGCGCGTGGCCAGCACGCGGACGCGACGCGCCGGCAGCGTAACTGGGCTGACTTTCTCAAACCTTCCACGCTCCACTTCAATATCAAAGCGGAACCAATCGCTTTTGTAGAGACGCCCGGCAGCGTAAAAGCTGACAGAGGCAGCTATGGTGCCTTCAAAATCTTTTCCCGTGATGGCCAGGATGCGCTCACCGATATGCTGCGTCCAGCTGTTGCCGCCCACCAGCGGATCATTGAGATACTGGCGCTCAAATGGCATGGCATGCGTCATGGTGCGCAACTGGACAAGCTGAAGCAGTACTGACGCACGCGCGAGATTGGTAATTACGATCTTTGCATCGGCTGTGGACGCACGCTCCAGGCGCACGTGCAATTCCGGCGCCCATTCGCGTTCAAACTGCTCGCGTGAAAGCTCCAGCCCGCGGTCAGCCGCCTTGGCATAGCGCAACGTGGCGCGCGCCAGCACTACGCTCAGGAACGTGGTAACAATCGTTGCTGCCACCGGAATTAGTTCCAGCAGGGTGGAGAGCGGCACATGTCCCATCATTGCGATTGGCATTGGGAAACAAGCTTATCCAGATTTGCGGGTTTTCCCGAGATGCGAGACGTGACGGGGCTTTGGTAACAGCCGGAAAAAAGAGGTGGGTAAGTGATTGAAACAGAACGAGGAGCCTGAGCGGCTCCTCGTGAAAAATCTTATTTTTAAAACTCTGTTTAGCCGCCGGCCTTCACTGCGGCCTCAGCGGCCTGAAAACCAATTTTAGAGTGCTGCCCATCGCAAAAGGGCTTGTTCACAGACGCGCCGCAGCGGCACAGGGCGACAGTCTGCTTACCGCTGATATCAAACTTGTTACCATCGGCGTCTGTCAGATTTAATTCGCCCAGGTCGCCGGTAACAATGAATGGTCCATTCTTCTTGGTCATTACGTTAATTGCCATTTAGTTCCCTCCCGCGGGTTTCTAATGCTCATTCAATTTAAATGCTGGAAACGCTGCACGCAACACTTGGTCTCAGCGTATGGTAGCTTAGCGCTTCTTGAACGCCACATTCACCAGCAATTTGTCGCCTTCAATATCCACCACGTTGCAGAAAGTTCTGTCGCCGTGCCGGTTAAAGTCGAGTCCAATGCGACTGTTGCCCACGCGCATGTTGCGAATACTCAGGTGATCGAGAAAATCTGGCAGTGATGGATTCACTATATTGATTTCTTTTCTCGGTGCGCTGGGCCGGATGCCCAACACCGACATGAGCAAAAGAAAAACCGTGCCAGAAGCCCAGGCCTGCGGCGAACAGGAAACCGGATACTGCACCGGGTCATCATGCTCTCGCCGCTCAATACCACAGAAGAGTTCTGGCAAGCGATAGTCGCGAAATTTGAGCGCAGCTTGAAAGAGCGCGCTAAAGAGCTGATTGGCCGGTTCGCGGAATTCATAGAGTGACATTCCATGCGCAATCAAC
>DASZMF010000855.1:0-2105 GCA_035552035.1 Candidatus Angelobacter sp. | reverse complement strand
GTCCGCTTCCCTATTCTGAGCCGGAACGGCTGGCGTCGCTGCTGCGGCACAAAGGAGCGGTTGATGACAAGGGCAGTGCAATTTCAGAAGAGGACGATGGGCAGGATGGTGAAACCTGGGAACTGGTGCGTGACAATGTTTCCGCCGCACAGGCCGCTGCTTATTCTTATGACGCAAGCGGCGTAAACCTGCAGGCTCAATCCACCGCAAGAAATGTGCAGAACCAGAGAGTTTCGGCAGGATATTTTGAAGTTCTTGGCATTCGCCCCATACTCGGCCGCACATTTGCCGCCGACGAAGACAGGCCCAATGCTCCCAAGGTTGCCCTTCTCAGCTTTGATACGTGGCAGTCACTTTTCTTCTCCGATCGCGCCATCATCGGAACGCCTATCCTACTGAAAGGCGAGCCGCATGTTGTGATTGGTGTGTTGCCGGCCAACACGCATACAACTTCTCCGGCAGATGTCTGGACGCCACTCCAGCCCACCCGCAACGGTGAAGGCGAGGGCGATAATTACCACATTGTCCTTCGTCTGAAGCCAGACGCAACCTGGAGCTGGGTCAATACAGAATTATCTGTTCTTCATCCGTCACTATTTGAAGAATTTAAACAAAAGTATCCGAAAGGAGACGAACGGCTGGTGGCGCAGCCTCTGCAACAGGCATTGGCAACTCCTGTGCGCACTCCTGTTCTCATCCTCATGTCAGCAGTGGGCCTGATTCTGCTGATTGCATGCGCCAATTTAACGGGGCTCATGCTGGTCCGCGTGATGCGCAGAAGCGGCGAACTGGCTACACGGTTGGCGCTGGGAGCCACCAAATTGTCCCTCTTCCGCCAACTTATGATGGAGCCGGCAATCCTCTCCTTAGCCGGCGGCTTGCTGGGCGTTGCCCTGGCAGCCGCGTGCATAAGTTTGTTCGCCGGGTTTGTTCCACCGGACATGCTGCCGATTGGCGGCTTCGCCCTGGACCACCGCGTGTTATTTTTTGCGTTGCTAGCTTCTCTGGTGACTAGCGTTCTCATTGGGATACTCCCGGCCCTGGAAGTTCGACGCGCAGAAATTCGTTCATCCATGTCAGCAATGGGAAGAACCAGCACTGGCCACGGCCGTACTCGGCAAGGCTTGATCGCCGGAGAAGTAATGCTCACAGTCGTTCTGCTGGCCAGCGCAGGATTGCTGGTCCGCACGCTGGTGCATCTGCAGACCCTGCAGCCCGGTTTTGATGCAAGCAATGTAATGACCGCGCAGGCTTCTCTGGATGACGCCAGATACCACAATCAGCAGTCATTCCAAAAGCTCTTGCAGCAGAGCATTGCTGGCATGAAAGCAATTCCCGGCGTGGAATCTGCGGCCATGGGGCTCAACCTTCCTTTTGAGCGGGGGCTCAATAACGGCTTTCATATTATCGACGGCGCGGAAAACGGCCGGGATCAGATGACTAGCTCCGCTTATGTGACTCCGGAATATTTTCACGCGCTGCGCATTCCTCTGCTTGCCGGCAGAGTTTTTACTGAGAGTGATTCGGCCACCAGTGAGCCGGTGGCAATCGTAAACGAGTCTTTTGCGCGGAAGTTTATGGGCCAGCTAGATGTAGTCGGGCGTCACATTGGGTCGGGTAAATCCCGCTATCGAATTGTCGGCGTGGTCGGCGACGTAACAAAACGTCCCGGCCTTTTTGCAGACGCGCCGCTCGCCACTGAGGTTACCTACTATACGCCGGCTGCGCAGGCGGAGCAGCCTTTCCTGAACGTTGTGCATGTCTGGTTTCAGCCCAGCTGGGTTGTTCGCACCCGGGGACCAATTGCTGGATTGACAGAAAGCATGCAAAAAGCAATTGCAGAAGTGGATCCGGCGCTGCCAATTGCCAGCTTCCATCCGTTGGGCGATCTTCAAGCTCTAGCCCTGCGGGAACAGAGATTTAGAATGTTATTGCTGAGCGTCCTGGCCGCGCTGGCCCTGATGCTTTCTCTGGTTGGCATTCATGGGCTTGTTTCCAACATGGTGGTTCAGCGCACGCGTGAGATCGGAATCCGCATGGCCCTGGGATCAAGTACGCGTCAGGCGATGTTGGAAGTGGGAAAATCGGGAATCATTGCTGTAGCG
>DASZMF010000854.1:0-4278 GCA_035552035.1 Candidatus Angelobacter sp. | reverse complement strand
GAATTGGCCAGCAACACGCGCGGCGCGTATTCATGCGTCTTGAAAATGCCCACGGGCTTGCCGGACTGCACCAGCAGTGTCTCATCATTATCCAGTGACTTCAGCGACGCCAGGATTGCCTCAAGGCATTGCTGATTGCGGGCCGCTTTGCCCGTGCCGCCGTAAACCACCAGGTCGCGCGGACGCTCAGCCACTTCATCATCAAGATTGTTCATGAGCATGCGCATGGCAGCTTCCTGCGGCCATGCTTTGCATGTGAGTTCGGTTCCACGCGGAGCTTTTAACGGAGGTAGATGGGTAGCTTGGATTTCAGTATCGACCGGCATACGGAAATGGTAGCAAATCACCGGTACTTTAGTAGCAGTCAGCCTTGTGTTTTGGGATTTGCAGAGTAGGCTGAGGAGAAATCTGCGTCCTGTGGCGGAAGTCGAGCCGGAAGAAGAGAAGCGGCCTAAATCGCCGGCATTGAAAATTCTGGAATGAAGATAAATGCCTCGGTCTTTGATCGTTCATTTAAGATTGAGCGTACCAACTGCTGTAACTCTTACCATCGGAATCAGCGCTCGTCAGCGCATTTGAGCCATTCAGATGCTGTTACCAGCTACTGTAGGCAGTCCCGTCAGAGCTTGTCTGGCTGGCTCCTCGCTTTACATCCGTGATGCCTAACGCGGTCTCGGTGGAGGGGGTAAGCACGTCATCCTGCACAGGCTGTGTCTGCCAGGTATCTGAGGAATGCGTAAACGGATCTTTGGGGATGGCACGCAAGTAGCCGGCAGTCACAAGGTCATTCAGGGTCTGCGGCCCTTTGCCTTTATCGTGGGTGTATTTACGGATTGCGTGGCGCATGTCGCGCAAATCTTCTTCGAGCAGAGCTTCATTCGCGTGAAGGACGTGAATCTTGTAAACCCTCAGGAGGGCAAAAAACATCGACGCTGCAACCATCACGCAAGCGGTTGCTAAAAAGAATCTTTTCATCTTCTTCCCGCAAAGTTGCAGCCTCGCTTTTTACCAGGTGCTGTAGGCAGTCCCGTCAGCGCTGTTCAGGCTGGCTCCGCTCTTTACGTCGCTAATGCCAGGCGCGGTCTGGTCAACGCTTGTGAGCACATCTTCCTGCACTACCTGCCATGTTTCTGAGGAATGCGTAAACGGGTCTTTGGGGATGGCGTGCAGATAGCCCGCCGTCACAATGTCATTCAGGTCCTGCGGCGCCTTGCCTTTGTCCTGCGTGAATTGATCAATGGCCTGGCGCATGTTGTACAGGTCTTCCTTGAGCACAGCTTCATTGGCGTGGAGAAGGTGAAGCTTGTAAATCGGCACCATGACGCCCAGCAAAATAGAGATCATGGCGACCACAATGATCAACTCAATCAGCGTAAAGCCGCGTTGCAGCCGCTTATTTTTTAATGAACCGATCATAGATTTACCAATCCTTATATTTGGTGCCGTTTAGCGCAACGCCGGTTGATTTTGTGTACACATCAAAAATATTCTGCCCGCCCCAGGAATCAGATTGCGGATCATCCTGCATGGAGCGCAGCCCCCAGTCCGTATTGCCGGTCATGGGATCCATGGGTATATGGCGGAGAAAGCGCAGCTTCTTGCCGCCGGCAATCTCCACTCCGTTGACCAGCGTATCCATGTCTGGCGGATACCCTTCCGAGCCCAGCTTGATCTGGAAGGCGTTCTTGTCCGCCGCGTCTTTATAGCGGTCAACGGCGGTGCGTATCTCCCAGAGCGCGCGATGCAACTCAACTTCCCGCTGCCGTTTTACGCTCACCTTCATGATGGGCACGGCCGCGCCCATCAAAATCAGCAGGATCGTGATGACCACGATCATTTCCACCAGGGTAAAGCCGCGCTGCCCCCTGCTCATGAAGCCGCGGTTTGCCAGCCGCTCGTCTTCAAGCGACGCAAATTCACGCTCCCGCAGTTTCTGTTCAAGCGACCTCAACTCGGTTTGTATCAGCTTCATCCTTGACCTTCAGCCTTCTAGTTTACCGTGACGGTGGTCTGCGAACCCAGCACATCTAGCGGCTGGTTCTTGCTGTTCCGTGCACCCGGCGTGGCAATGGAAACAGTTCCAGTTCCCTTCGCCTTGGCCGTGAACACCAGGTTAAAGACCGTGCCGTCGCCAGAAACGCCGTGCATGCCCGGTGTGCGCTGCGCGGTAATTTGCAGCTTGCCCGTGGATGCATCATCACGATGCACCAGCACAACATTCTGGCCGTCTTTTGCCAGGAAGTCTCCGTTGGTAACGCTCATGAACTGGAGAATCTTGGGGTCATAGCTGATGAGAATCGGCACAGAGGCAATGTCCTGCCCGTGCGTCAACTGAATGGACAACGTAACGGTGCCGCCCATTGTTTGCGATATCGCGCCAGGATCAAGCTGCAGTCCCACCTGGCCCTCTTTGAGTGTTTGCGCCACTACAGGCGTGCTGGTTGGCGCTGCACTCTGCGGACGAGACGCTGGCTGCCCCGGCGCCTGCGTTGGTGCTGGTGTTACCGGCAGGCGCGATGGTGTAACTGGCGCGCCAGTCGCCGGAGCTGGTGTGGTGGTTGTGGGAGCCGCTGCTGGAGCCGGAACTGCCGCCGGCGTTGCTGGCCTGCTCGCAGGACGCAGATCAATGCTGCCGCCCGTACCCACATCAAACGTGCGACGGTTCATATCGCTCAACTCTTGCGAGCGGACAATGTGAGGCACCAGAACAAATATCAGTTCGTTGGTGGTGTGTTCTTTTTGCGTGGAAGAGAACAGATACTTCAAGATGGGAATCTGGCTCAGGAACGGCACGCCGCCCAGAGTGCTGGTATCGTCAACTTCAAGGATTCCGCCCAGCAGGTTTGTTTCGCCATCTTTCAGGCGAATCGTCTGCTCCGCTTTGCGCGTGCTGATAATTGGCTGCGTAATGCCGCCAATGGTTTCAGATCCGTTCAGGTTGGAAATTTCCATGGAGAGTTTCAACGTGATCTGGCCATCCGGGTGGACGCGCGGCGTGATCTCCATTTTTACGCCGACATCTGTATACGTGAACTGCGTATTCACACCCACCGCGCCCACGGCGGTGCCCACGCCCAGCGGCGTACCGAATGAACCGGTGGCGATGGGAATTTTATCGGCCACGGTAAGCGTTGCTTTTTCATTGTCTGTGGCGCGGATCTTTGGGTTCTGCATGATCTTGGTGTCCGCGTCAGAGAACAGCGCAACCGCCTTCAGTGAGTCGATGGTGACCGCGTAATTCGTGGAATTTAAATGCTGCAGATCGTTAAAGTTCAGGCTGGAAGAGGAAGTAGTGGTTGTGGTGGTTCCAGTAGTGGTGGCCGATGAAGCGCTTTGCAGCGCCACTGACGCGTTTTGCGGAGGCGTAATGCCCAGATTACGCAGCTTGTCTCGCCGCACCTGCGCCACAATCACATCCACAATCACTTCCGGCTTCGACTTATCGATATCGTCAATCATCTTGGACGCCAGCGCCAGTTGGTCCGGTGTGCCCTTAATGATGATCGCGCTCTGCGAAGGAATCTGCTGAATACGCTGCACCTCAAGCACCGTGCGGATCGCGTTCACAATGTCCTGCAGGTCGGTGGGGGTGGAGACGTTTCCCAGATAAAAAGTTTTGACTACGTTCTGTTCCAGTTCGCGGCGTTTCGCCTGCGTATCCTGCGCTACGAAAATTGTGTTCGGAGTAACTGGCCGCCAGAAAGTACGCGACTCCAGTGCGACGATATCCAGCGCTTCCTGCAGGCTCACCTTTTGCAGCTTGATGGATAGGCGGCGCGATTGATAGTCCGGATCAAAAAGCACGTTGATGCCGGCCAGCTTGCCAATGGTCTCATAAGCAACCTTGGAGTCTTCCGTCATTTCCAGGGCGCTGATGGGCGAATCAGGAAACTGCCCCAATGCCACGGGAGAGCTTGCGCCTTCAAGGCGCTTGCGCAACGGATCGTCATCATCCTGGCGCGGAGGCGGACTCATGGCCTGTCCACCGCCGGCGGGAGCCGCTTTCTGCATCATCGACTGGGTACGCCGGATTTCCTGCGCTGCCAGTTCGTTGCTGGGGTCAATTTCAACCGCCTGCTGGAACGAAGCCAGCGCATCGGCCAGATTGCCCTGGTCGCGCAGCTTCTGCCCGTGCTTGATCTTGGCGGAGGCAGCCAGCATACGCGTGCGTTCATACGGCACGCGATATTTCAGCTCTTCCGGCTTCTGCTGGTAGGCGGCCTTGTAAAACTCATAGGCGCCTTCATAGTCTTCACGGGCCTCTGCCTTTACACCTTT
>DASZMF010000853.1:0-2347 GCA_035552035.1 Candidatus Angelobacter sp. | reverse complement strand
GCAGGTCTTGAAAAATGTTTTCCAGCATGCTTTCCCTCTGGAGTCTCGCGTTGAATTCTTTACATGCACGCAAGAGTGAAAGGATCATGCAGGATTTTATTTTGAAATCCAAGTTTGAAGTCACTAAAACTAAAGATTCTGAAAACTAAAGGCCAATAAAAAAGCCGCCCCTTGTTTGAGGGACGGCATTGTTTTCTAAACGATCCGGCTTATTTGAAGAAGCTATCAGACTGGCCAAGACGCTTATTGACCTCGTCCCAGTTCACTACGTTCCACCAGGCTTTCAAGTAATCCGGGCGGCGGTTCTGGTATTTCAGGTAGTAGGCATGCTCCCAAACATCGTTGCCTAAAACTGGAAATTCGCCATTGGAGATAGGGCTATCCTGGTTGGGCGTGGATGTGATCTTGAATTCGCCGGTCTTGATTTTAACCAGCCATGCCCAGCCGCTGCCAAACTGATTCACTCCGGCGGCCTCAAACTTTTCTTTGAAAGCGTCAAAGCTGCCAAAGGTTTTGGCGATGGCGTCGCCAATGGCTCCCGTTGGATTGCCGCCTTTGCCTGGGCCCATCAATTCCCAGAACATAGTGTGATTTACGTGTCCGCCACCGTTGTTGCGGATCACTCCGCGGACATCTTCCGGCAGCGCGCTCAGATTGCGCAGCAGTTCTTCCGCGCTCTTGCTTCCCAGTTCAGGATGTTTCTCAATTGCACCGTTCAGCTTGGTTACGTAAGCCGCATGGTGCTTGTCATGGTGCAGGTGCATGGTTTGCTCGTCAATGTGCGGCTCCAGCGCGTTATACGCATAGGGCAGCGCCGGTACTTCATGTGCCGTTGCAGTTCCTTGTGCCATTTCAACCACCTTTCATTTATTAGTACTGGTCTTAAATTTTGCTGACCCAATTTTTCTGACCCAAACTTGAATGACCCAAACTTGAATGACCTCAAATTTGAATAGCCCCACTTTTTTGGATGACCCAAGCGTGCCTTGCGATGCCGCTTTATTTCGGCTCTTGAACATTTAACCGCTTAGCTTTGTTTAAAGGCCGTGAATGCCAGCTCCAACAGTGTCTTCTGCTCCATCTCATGCGCCGTGTGTGAACCAGTGGACGGGCTGGATGCAGCCGAACGTTTCACCGAGCGAAATGGCTTGCCATGGGCCAGCCGCTCCAACTGTAACGCCAGGAAATTCAGCGCGCCCATGTTGGCCGGCTCTTCCTGTACCCAGATAAGTTCGCGTGCGGAAGCATGTTGCGCAAAAGCTGCTTCCAATTCGGCTTCCGGCAACGGGAACATCTGATCCAGAGAGATGATAGCCGTTTTGCTGTCGCCGCGGCGTTTGCGCTCACGGCGCAGTTCATGGCCAATTTTTCCCGTGCACAGGATAATGCGCTCTGCGCTGGTGATTTCGTTGTCCGGAATTACATTCTGGAATTTTCCATCCGTGAGTTCGCTCAACGGACTGGCTGCGTCGGGATGGCGCAACATGCCCTTCGGCGTAAACACAATCAGCGGTTTGCGCCATTTGCGCAGGGCCTGCCTACGCAGAAGATGGAAATATTGCGCTGCCGTGGAGGGCTGCGCCACCTGAATATTATCTTTGGCGGCAAGCTGCAGGTAGCGTTCAATGCGAGCACTGGAATGCTCCGGCCCCTGGCCTTCATTGCCATGCGGCAGCAACATCACCAGGCCTGAGAGCAGTCCCCACTTGTCTTCACCGGCCACAATAAATTGATCGATGATGACCTGCGCGCCGTTGGCAAAGTCACCAAACTGCGCTTCCCACAACGTGAGACCGCCGGGATAGTCGCGGCTGAAACCATATTCAAAGCCCAGCACAGCAGCTTCAGAAAGTATCGAGTTGTAGGCTTCAAACCACGCCTGGTCCGGAGAAAGATTGCTGAGCGGAACATACTCTTGTTCGTTTTCTGTATCGATCAGGCAGGAGTGGCGATGGTTAAACGTTCCACGCCGAGAGTCCTGCCCAGAAAGACGAATGGGAATGCCTTCCGTCAGCAATGAACCAAACGCCATGGCTTCAGCCATGCCGTAATCAATGGGTGCCTTGCCGGTTCCCATCTTTTCGCGCTGCTCCAGCAACTTTTTGATTTTGGGATGAATCGCGAAACCTTCCGGATACGTGGTGAGCTTGCCGGTGAGCTGGTGCAGCTTGTCTTCCGCGACAGCCGTGGGCACTTCATATTCAGACTTGTAGCGGCCGCCGTAATATTTGTCCCAATATCCTGGAAGCTTGCGCAGGACTGGCGATTTCTGCATTTGCGCCGCGCGATTGTAAGCTTCATCCACCTTGGCGCGAAAGCTCTGTTCCATCTCCGCAGTATCAATCTT
>DASZMF010000852.1:0-3914 GCA_035552035.1 Candidatus Angelobacter sp. | reverse complement strand
GCCGTTTCCAGTTGCCGATACGCAAACCAAACGTGATCAAACTCTATGCGTCCCGCGCCGGTAGCTTTTTGCGGCGCAGCGGGAGAGATGATTTCAGGCGGCGTATCCAGCAGTTTGAAAACGCGCTCACTGGACGCCATTGCAGCCTGAAGAATATTGTATTTATCGCTCAAATCCTGAATCGGACGGAAGAAGCGCTGCGCGTACTGCATGAACGCCGTCAAAATTCCAATCGTCACCACGCCGCGAAGAATGCCCATGCCGCCAAACCATAGGATCAGCGCAATGGCCACGCTGGAGAGAATTTCCACCGCCGGATAGTAAAGCGCATAAGCCAGGATGGCGTCTTTATAGGCGTCCATGTGCTGGGTGTTGACTTTGTCAAAGCTGCGGTAGGCGCGCTTCTCGCGATTGAAAAGTTGTAGCACCACCATGCCGGTGACGTGCTCCTGTAAATACGAATTAATGCGCGCAATGGCCGTGCGAATGCGCCGGTAAGAATCACGCACTGACTTGCGGAAGATCATGGTGACCCAGAAAATAAACGGCAGCACGGCAAAGGTGATCAGCGCGAGCCACCACTTCATCCGCAGCATAATGGCCAGGATAAACACCAGCACGAAAACGTTTTCAAAGATGGCCACTACGCCGCTGGTAAACATTTCACTCAGCGCGTCAACGTCAGAGGTCACGCGCGTGACCAACCGGCCCACAGGATTCTTGTCATAGAAGCCAATGTGCATGTGCTGCAGGTGGCGATAAATCTGGCTGCGCAGATCAAACATGACTTTTTGGCCGGTCCACTGCATGAGATAAATCTGCGTGTAATCCAGTCCAAAGCCGAGCAGCAGCAGCAGAAAATAAACAGCGCCCAGCTGGGCGATCCCCACCAGCGGCTGGGAGCTGAGCCATGAATCAAGAAAAGTGTGGTTGTGTGCGCTGGCGGTGGAAAGATATTTGTCGATGGCAGTCTTGGTGAGGTAAGGCCCAAGCACGTCGGCTCCGGCCTTGAAGACAATGGCGATCAGCGCAATCACAACCTGCCATTTGTACGGCCGCAGATATCCCAGAAGCCGCTTCATTAGCCGGCTGTCATACGCCTTGCCCAGTACTTCTTCTTCCTGCGCCATCTGATTACTATTCTAAAGCAAAGCGGCGAGTGCAAATTAGGGGAGAGAATATGAGGATAATTTGTGGAGAGAAATTTGTAGAGACGCAGCATGCTACGTCTCTACGGTTGAGATTTTTGCGAAGCGTCGGCTGAGAAGTTGTTAGCTCATCCTGCGCAGCACCAGCGCCGAGTTCTTCGATCCAAACGCGATGCAGTTGCACACAGCATGCTCAATCTGCGCCGCGCGGCCCACTTCAGGAACGTAATCCAGGTCGCAGTCAGGGTCAGGCTTTTCCAGGTTGATGGTCGGCGGAATCTGATTGTGCTGCATGGCAATCAGCGTCGCAGCAACACCCGCCGCACCACAGGCTCCCTGCGGATGTCCGATTTGCGATTTCAATCCTGACATGGGGATTTTGTATGCATGGTCGCCCATGGCCAGCTTAAGTGCACGCGTCTCAATGCGATCATTCAAGTCCGTCGACGTGCCATGCAGATTCACGTACTGCACGTTTTGCGGCGAGATGCCGGCCTCTTTCATCGCCAGTTCAATGGCGCGGGCAGGCTCTTCTCCGCACTCCTGCAGGCGCACGCGATGGAAGGCCTCACAGGTTGAGCCGTATCCGGCGATCTCCGCGTAGATGTGAGCGCCGCGCGCTTTGGCGTGTTCATATTCTTCCAGCACAAACATCCATGCGCCTTCAGCCACCACAAAGCCATCACGATCAAGATTGAACGGCCGCGAAGCGCGCTCCGGCTCGTTGTTCCATGATTCCGTCATGATCCGCATAAACGTGAAGCCCTTCAGAATGCCCCACGAGAGCGGCGAATCAACGCCGCCAACGAGCATCATGGGCAGTGTGCCGAGCTGGAGCTGGCGTGTGGCGTAAGCAATGGCGTCTGTCGAAGAAGTGCAGCCGCTGGTGACGACGTGGCTCATGCCGCGAAAGCCAAAGCGCATGCTCACTTCACTGGGCATGGTTCCCATGGTCCCGCTGGGAATACTGAAAATGCTGATCTGCTTTACCTTGCCGGAGTAATAGGTCTGGTATTGCGTGTCAGTAAAGTCGCCCGCGCCGCCGCCGGTGCCCAGCACCACGCCGATCTCGCGCTTTTCATCGAGCGACATTTTTTCGTAATCAATGCCGGCATCTTTCAGCGCCTCAGTAGAGGCGGCAATGGCCAGCGGCACACAGCGCGAGACGTGTTTGCGCTCCTTGGCTTCAATCCAGTCAAGTTCGTTAAAGTCTTGAATCTCTCCGGCAATCTTGACCGGCAGGTCAGAGGTATCAAAACGGGTGATAAGTTTTACGCCGCTTTTTCCATCCAGAATAGCGCGGCAAAATGCTGCTTTTCCGATTCCGTTGGGGCTAACGGCGCCCATGCCTGTTATTACAGCGCGTTTGAGCATAAGAGGATTCTATAATTGATGCAGGATTTATAGTTCACGTCAGCATCTTTTAACAAATCTATGCATTCAGGCATTTACATTTCGGTACCGTTTTGCCGGTCAAAGTGCACTTACTGCAACTTTGCGTCGGGGGTATTTTCAGCGGCGCAGATGGGACGGTACGTGGAGCGGGTGATTGAGGATATGCGCTCCCTACCCGCCTTTGCCGCGAAGGCGGGCGCAGCGGTCCCGGAATCTGCAGACACGATTTACCTGGGCGGCGGGACGCCCAGTTTGCTGCCTACCGAAGAATTGAAGAAGTTGTTTGCAGCGGTAAAGCAGGAATTTAACATTGCCGCGCAGGCGGAGACCACTGTGGAGTGCGCGCCGGGAACGCTGACCGGTCAGGTGATTGAAACGCTGGTGGCGTGCGGCGTGAATCGCGTGAGCCTGGGCGTGCAATCGTTTGTGGATAAAGAAGCGGCTTCCGTGGCGCGTCTGCATACACAAGAGAAGACGCTGAGTGATATCAACCGGCTGCGCAAGGGTGGCATCAGTAATATCAATGTTGACCTGATCGCCGGACTGCCGCACCAGACGCGTGAAAGCTGGCAGTATTCCGTGGATCAGGCCATCGCCACTGGAGCGCAGCATGTAAGCATTTACATGCTTGAGGTGGACGAAGATTCGCGGCTGGGCCGCGAGTTGATGGCCGGCGGCACAAAATACCACGCACACTTTGTTCCAGACGACGACCTGACCGCTGAGTTTTACGAAACTGCCTGCGAGCGCCTGAACGCGGCAGGCATTCATCAGTATGAGATATCCAATTTTGCGCGTATCGGGTTTGAGTCCAAGCACAATTTGAAATACTGGACGCGCCAGCCCTATCTCGGCTTTGGCGTGGACGCGCATTCCATGCTGTTAACGGACGAACAGCATCGCGCGCAAGGAAAAGACGGCGTCCGGCTGGCCACGACAGATGACTATGATGGTTTCTTTATCGCGCCCGAATGGAACGCAGACACAGTAGAAAAAGAGCAGGCGCTGGAAGAAAGTTTCTTTCTGGGATTGCGTTTGAATCGCGGCGTGGACCTGGAACGCATGCGAACCGAGTTTGGGGCAGACGGCGAACGATACAACGAAGCAATTACGGAGTTGGTTGCAGATGGATTGCTAGTGCGTACGGAAAACAATCTGCGGTTGACCGCGCGGGGAAGGCTGCTATCGAATGAAGTGTTTGCCCGCTTTATTTCAGACTACGTGGCAAGAATCTAACCTGTCTTTATAAAACTCAGGCGCATCAAATACAGCCCGAAAGAGTGGCGGAGCAGTTCCCTCAGCCGCGCATAAGTCTTTTGTGCTTAGATGCAACTTGTTCTTGCGGCTTCGGGATGGCGTCTGGTGAAAGGA
>DASZMF010000851.1:0-16408 GCA_035552035.1 Candidatus Angelobacter sp. | reverse complement strand
CAAAATCTTTTTCTGCTTTTTCCAGACTGCTGGGTGTTGCTTCCCACAGCAAGCCAAGGCCCTGAATCTGCAGCCAGCGCGGATCAGCTTTTTTATCCAGGTTCTGATTGGCAGCGCTGATGGCATCATGCAATGACGCTGGTATTTCATCCAGGCCCGGGCCATTTTCCGCGCCTAGTACTGTGGGACGCGGATTATATTTCGAATAGCTCTCACCTGGCATCCGCCCTTCAGTTGTGCGACGAACCGAAAACGTTGCGGCAATATCACTTTGTGCGCGCTTCACTTTGTAATCAACCAGCAAAGCCGGCCCTTGAATCACAGCAAATATCACTATTGCCAGCGCGGCCATAGCCGGCACAAGTTTTAACCAGGGAAATCGCCGGCCGCCGGTGAGGTTGCGCACCAGCTTCTTTTGCCATTGCGGTTTGGAACTCTCCAGCCGATTGATCAGCGCAATATTTTCTGGAGTTTGTTCGTCAGAAAACTCTTTTATATATCTGCGCAAGGCGGCGCTGCATTCGCTGCATCGCGCCACATGCTGCATGGTCTGCTGCGCCAACTCCGGCGATCCAATTCCGGCGGCCAGCTCTTGCAGTACCTCGTCATCCGGACAAATTTGGCGTTGGGGGGTGTTCATTCAATGACCTTCCAGTAAAGTGAATTCGGACAAGATTGTTCCTCGGCAACTGATTGGTGCCCTTGCGTGCCGAACTTCCCTGAGTTGCATCCTGCCCGATTCATCTACTGCCTCTTCAATCCCAAAGACGTAAAATCCAACGCAAAACCTTTCCGTCCCTAACTCCATGAGAATAGTGGGGTTTCAATCATCTGGCCCGACCGCCCCTGCAGCCACGCCCTGATCGCGGAGAAATCTCGTAAGGCGGAGCAAAGTGCTCTCCACTCCCTTTACCGTCAGTTGTACCGTGGGCAGCAGAGAAATCTCTTTCGCCGTATAACCCTGTTCATAATAAAACCAGAAAATCGCCACATCTCGTTCGTAGGTTTGTGAGGACGAAAGCGTTTTCAGCCGCGCCTGGATCTGCTCTTTCATGCGTGCAAATTCAATCCGGTCCATGCCATCCAAAACTGCCGGCAGCACCGGTTCCGTCAACTCAACTTCTTCTACCTTATTTTCAGGATGTCGGAAGTGATCGCGCACCACGTTGGAAGCCACTACCTTTAAGAATCCAAAGATTGTGTTCTCGTACTCATTTTTGATACCGCGCAGGGCTTTGCGTTCATTGGCAAAAAGCTTCACAAACGTGTCCTGGATCAGGTCATCCACCAGACTGGGTGCGGGCTCTTGCCAGCGCCGAATTGTATTGATAATCACGCTGGCAATCAGCGGCTGCGTCCGGCGCACAAATTCGTGCCAATGCGTCTGATCGTCTGAGCCTAAGCAAAGACTCAGCAAGTCCCGGATTGGGATTTCTACTTGTTGCATCCTGTCCATTTGCGCCGCCGCAGGGAAAATTCTAATTCGTATAGAGGGAGGGATTGCTGAAACTTTGTGCAATTCTCATCAAATTTTTGGTGGACAGTTGAATCACGTCGATTTTGGCCCCAACTTCCTGACAGTCCAATAGCTTACCAAGAATTCAAAAAAGCTGAAAAAGACCCTAATCACCTTAGGACATTGGCCACGTGGCCGAATCATGGAACTGTTCCGTCTCCCAAATTGCAAAATCATTTGCCGAATCACTAAGTTCCACTCTCTAAGTTTTTAGTGATTATTAGAAAATGTTTATTCTTTTCGCCTGTGACGGCTACAAGCCGATTTTTTCACGTGAAATTCCCATGCTGTGATTTCCTTCACCGAGATATCGCTGCTCGCCATCTCACTATTCCAGGTAAGGCACAATGTCTTCTGGGATGAAGCGCATTTTTGAGCACCATGCTTTCAATCCCTCGTGCTTTCGACATTCAGAACCACTGCCGTGCTCACGCTCTTTGCTGCAGATATTTTGTTACAGTACATGAAGTTACTCGGCCTAGTGGCCCACAGAACAGGTTTCCTAGACTCCATGCTTTTCGTAGACTCCATGCAAAATGCTTTTCAAAAAAAGCTTTTTGATCGACTGGCAACATTCCCAAACGCAGCAACCCAAATTAAATTCGTCTCCCGCCTTCACCTGCTTGTGCCGGCAACTGTCCGGGCATTGGATGAAGCGGTGCGCAACCTGCTGCGCACGGACCTGAAGAAAGCTGACACACTTGCAGACGCCGCTCTGGCGATTGCAGAAAAGCTTGCCGACGACGAGTCCAGGGCATTCGCGCTCCGCGCCAAGGCAAATGCTTTATGGTTTCTGGGCCAGCATGGCAAGTCCACCTTGTTGAACACGCAGGCGATCCAGCTCTTCCGCGAGATCGGAAGCTCGCTTGAAGAAGCACGTACTTTAAGCACCTCAATCCAGTCTTTGATCCTTCTCGGCGAATATGATCGAGCGCAGACCGCGGCAGCGCGCGCGCAAACGATTTTTTCAGCCGCCGGTGAAACTCTCCGCCTGGCCCGGCTGGATATTAACATTGGAAATATTTTCCATCGGCAGGATAGGTTTAGTGAAGCGCTCACCCACTATCAGCGCGCTTATTCCCAACTGGCGCCTGATAAAGACGCTGAAGGAATTGTTGCGGCGCTGCATAACATGGCCGTGTGCCTGATTGCCTTGAACGAGACTGCCAAAGCCCAGGAAACTTACGAACAGGTCCGCAAATTCTGCCTTGAGCATGACATGCCCCTGGCCGTGGCCCAGGCTGAATATAACGTCGCCTATTTATATTTTCTAAAAGGCGAATATGGACGCGCCATAGAAATGTTGAGCGCGGCTTATGATGTGGCCGTTCGCGTTGGCGATGTTTACCACGCCGCTCTTTGCCATCTTGATCTCTCGGAAATCTATCTGCAGCTCAACCTCAATCAGGATTCAGCCGAGCTGGGGCAGGAAGCTTACAACCGGTTTGAGCAGCTTGGCATGGGTTATGAGGCGGCAAAAGCTCTCAGCCAGCGGGCCATCGCTTTGAGCCAGCAGCGCAAAAATTTTAGTGCGCTCATGCTTTTTGCGCAGGCCCGGGCCATGTTCGTCGCGGAAAAAAACCTGGTATGGCCTTCGTTAATAGATTTGTATGAGGCGTTCGCCCATTTTAACGATGGCCGCTTTGTGGAATCCCGTCGCTATTGCGCGTCAGCGCTGGCTTTTTTTGAGGATTCACTTTCTCCCGGCCGCGCGGTTCTCTGCCATCTGCTGTTGGCCAAGCTCTCACTCAAAGCCGGTGACGTAGATGCCGCACACCACGAATGCCGCACTGCCATGGAAAAATTTACCGGGCGGGAAACGCCTATCCTGGCCTACCAGGCCGCCCTGGTCGTGGGACAGATTGAAGAGGCAAAACACAATCTCCCGGAGGCGGAGAAGCACTATCGCGCCGCCAGGGAGATTCTTGAAAACCTTCGCAGCGGGATCCGCGGCGAGGAACTGAAAATTTCTTTTCTGGAAAACAAGCTTGAGGTCTATGAAAGCCTGGTGGGCGTGGCTCTGGCGCAGAGCTCAACCGATGAGGGTCGTGCACAGGCATGGACTTACATGGAGCAGGCCAAGTCGCACAATTTATTGGAAGCAATCGTAAAGGGAAAGCATTCGCTTGCTCAAAATAAATCCAGCGAGAGCGGACTGGCCGCCCGCATTTTAAAGCTTCGCGCTGAATTGAACTGGTACTACCATCGCATTGAGGTTGAACAGACGGCCAATGTGCCTCCGCCAAGCGAACGCCTCATGGAACTTTTGCAATTGACAGAACAACGCGAGAAGGAATTTCTCCGGCTGCTCCGCGAGATTCCGTCTCATGAAGCTGAGCAAGCCGGGCTGGAAGAAATAAAGCCGGCATCCCTTGAATGTGTGCGCAATGTTCTAGGACCGAATGCAACCTTGATCGAATATTTCCGTGTGCGCGATCAGATTCTGGCTACCGTCATCACCCAGGACAATCTGGCAATCGTCTCCGTTACCACTACTTCACGCGTTACAGAAATTCTGGGCATGCTGCAGCAGCAGTTCTCACAATTTCATCTGAGCCCGGAGCATATTCATCAATTCGTTCAACCGCTCATGGCAGCAACCCAGGCAAGTTTGTATGGACTATATACGGAGCTTGTGGCCCCCATTCGCGAGAGCCTGAAGGGGCGGCACCTTGTTGTTGTTCCGCATGAATCGCTTCATACCGTGCCATTCCATGCGCTCTTTGACGGTAAAAATTATCTCATCGATTCATTCACCATCTCTTATGCTCCCAGCGCCAGCATTTATGTGCAGTGCTCTAAAAAGCCAGTGCCTAAAAACGGTCTCTCTCTCGTTCTGGGTGTTCCCACTGAACAGCTGCCGAATGTCGAAGAGGAGCTGCAATCCGTTGCGGCAGTTCTTCCCAATGCTAAACTGCTTCGCGGTCCAGATGCGAGCGGAACCACCCTCAAGGAAGACGGACCGAACAGTGCATTGATTCATATCGCAGCCCATGGTTTTTTCCGGCAGGACCAGCCCATGTTCTCCGGCATCCGCCTGGGAGACACCTTTCTTACGTTGTATGACCTTTATAGCCTTAAGTTGTCCGCTAGCCATGTGACGCTAAGCGGATGCTCCACTGGCCTGAGCGCCATTGCATCCGGCGACGAAATCATGGGGCTCACCCGCGGCTTTCTGTTTGCCGGCGCGCGGAGCCTGCTTCTCTCTCTTTGGGATGTAAATGACAACAGCACGGCAGAGTTCATGAAGAGTTTCTATACAAATCTAAGAACTCATCAAGATCTTGCCCTCGCCTTGCGGGATTCTATGCAACTCATGAAAGAGCGCTATGCCCATCCATATTATTGGGCACCTTTTGTGCTGATAGGTGGGGTACCTGGCTAACGTTCTACTCCATGAGAAAAATCTAATTTTCAAAATGAAAATTCCCGTTTCCGATTATAGAAGTTTAATCATTAAAAATCGCCGCACCACACCAACTAGCTTATAGTTGGTGTAAGCGGAAACGGTATCTAAACAGATACTAGGACTAGTTGGATCCGTAGAGAGACAAAATGCTCGAACGGAAACATACCGGAGACCCTATTCACCAGCGCAAAATCCTGTTCATCCTGGATAGACCATCTGAGGGCAAAGCTCTATGCAATTTTTTGCATTCGATGGGCTGCGCATGCGTAGCAGCCACAAGCAGAGAAGCGCTCATCAGGATGGAGCAAGAAACTTTTGACGTAATCCTGTTTGACCTGGCTGGTTCACAATCGTCGCTGGAAAAGATGATCCAGGCCATCCGCGAGGTTCGCGCCACACTGGTCGAGCGAATCCTGCTGTTGACTGGCGACAACCTGGCCGAGGTGCAGGAGCACTTAAATCCTGGCCGTTTCAATCTGCAGGCCATATCGCAAGAGCAATCACTACTACAGCTTTGGGAAAAACTGGAAGAGATATTTGCCGCCCAGCAGCCGCCAAAGTCTGCTCCACCGGGCATGCACACTGCTCGTTTAATATTTGACAGTCTTAGTTCTCCTACGGTCGCAGGAGTGCGCGGCTCACTAAGGTCTGCCAGGCAACTCGCCTACCAGCATGAGAGCACCACGGTGAATCTGCTCATCCATCCTAAGGATGATAATTCCCGCTTGTCGCTGGCGGGCCAGGTATTAGATCTCAGCATGCGCGCGGTCCAAGGGCTTCCAGTCATCCTCAGCAATCGACACAGAACCATGGCTCAGACCACAACGAGCCAATTTGGGGAGTTCGGGCTGGAATTCGACTTTGTGGAACATGCAGGTTTGCAAATTCGATTATCGGAAGGTTCCTGGATTTATTTGCCTTTTGAAAATAGGGACCGGCACAAAAATTCAATCTCGGAGTTGGACGCAGGGACTTAAGCTTCAACAAAAAGGTGGAAATGGTCGCGTTCAATCCCCACCAACCATGCGAATGGGAGAAGCTAAAATGAAACACCAGAAGTTATTTGCCTTTTTATTGTTTCTTGCAATTTCAAGCACTTCAGCAAAAGCTCAAACCAAAATCATAGTGCGGGATACTTTGGGACAACAAGCTCTGGGACTTACCTGTGCGCTTCTGCACTGCACTGTCAATGAAGGGTTGGATGGCACGATTGGCCAGCTCTTCACCGTGACCTCGCAAAATGAGATTTCCGTGCAAGCCCTGCTCACAGGCTTATTGGGTGCGCTGGGAGTTGTGGACGCCGAGCCGGATCAGTCGCTTAAAGTAATGCAATCAGTGGCGCCAGCCAGCCTTTACGATACGACTCCGGTCACCTATTACGGAATCTCGGTCTGGGATGGATATGTTTCCCAGCCAGCTGCACAGATCATTAATCTTGCGTCAGCGCAATCGACTTATGGAATCTCCGGCGCCGGCATCGTCGCCGTAATTGATACGGGTGTGGACCCCACTCAACCTGTACTGCAGGGTGTGCTTCTGTCCGGGCGTGACTTCACGCGCAACCAGGATGGCGGCTCAGAATTAACTGACGTGAATCAATCCACCATGGCAGTCGTGAACGGCGCAGCCCCGGTGCAGGTAAATCAATCGACCATGGCTGTGGTAAACAGCACAGGAAGTTCCACGTTTACTCAATCGCAGTTTGCCGCTTTCGGGCACGGAACCATGACTTCAGGAATCGTTCACCTTGTAGCACCCACCGCGCAAATTATGCCGCTTAAGGCCTTCCATGCAGACGGCACCGGCAATCTCTCTGATGTGCTCAAGGCAATTTATTACGCGCGCCAGCACAACGCCAACGTGATAAACATGAGTTTTGATTTCAGGGCATCTTCGCAGGAAATCACCCGCGCCATAAATGACGCCACCAGCCACGGCTTGATCTGTGTTGCCTCTGCGGGTAATGACGGGCAGGCAATCGTGGTTTATCCGGGCGGATTGAGCAATGTGATTGACGTGGCCTCCACCACGAACAGTGATACGCTTTCAAGTTTCTCAAACTACGGTCAGCCTCCGGTCTGGCTGGGTGCTCCCGGTGAAGGCATCGTGTCCACTTATCCGTATGGCACTTACGCGGCAGGCTGGGGCACTTCATTTAGTGCGCCCTTTGTGTCCGGTACGGTCGCGCTTCTGCGTAGCGTAAATACCAGCTTGAACCAGACATCAGCCGCGCACGCTGTTTCCAACGCTGTCTATATTTCTCCGGCGCTGGGCTACGGGCGTTTGGATATCAGCCAGGCAGTTGCGGCATGGTGCACAGCTAGCCACAGCTGCTAAGCATTGATAAATAAAGATGTTTTGAAAAGGAGACACTCCGGCGCGCTAAGCCAGGCGCCGGACCTCCGGGCCAAAAACTATGGAATACACTCTGGGATCAGGAGATTCATGCAGCAGCAATCGTTGTGGAAAGTTTTTGTCCTCACATTTTTATTCGCCAGCAGCATCAGCCCACTTGCACTGCCTCAGGCCGCCAGGCCATCGGAAGAAACTCTCACATTGCCCGGAGAAATCGGCGTACGTGGCGGCAGGTTGACTACGGATCTGCGTCCAGGGCCAAAAACACTGAATCCCATCACCGCCCTGGATGCTTCTTCAAAAGAAGTGATCCCGCTTTTATTCGCTGACCTGATCCACATCAACCTCTTCACGCAGAAAACAGAACCGGCGTTGGCCAAATCCTGGCACGTTTCCGCTGACGGCCGGACCTACACCCTGGAACTTCGTCGCGGCATTTTATTTTCTGACGGCCAGCCCTTTGATGCTGACGATGTCATGTTTTCCTTCAAAGTCTACCTGGACGAAAAACTGCAATCGCCGCAACGCGATCTTCTCGAAGTAAACGGCAAGCCAATCCAGGTCCGCAAGCTGGGCCCCTTTACTATCGCCGTTGATCTGCCGGAACCATATGCCGCTGCCGAACGCCTCTTTGATAACGTCAGCATTCTTCCCCGTCATCTGCTGGAACGGGCTTACGCAAAAGGTGAACTGGCCCAGGCATGGAACCTTACTTCAAACCCGAGCGGAGTTGCCGGTCTGGGACCGTTCCGCCTGAAGCAGTACATTGCCGGACAAAAGCTGGTGCTGGAGCGTAATCCGTTTTACTGGAAGACTGACGCGGCAAAAAATCGGCTTCCCTATCTTGACGAGTTGGTGATTGTGCCTGCTGCATCCGAAGACGCTGAAGTGATCCGCTTCCAGGCCGGCGATCTTGATGTAATCGACAACATCAACGCAGAAAATTTTTCCGTGCTGGAGAAAGAGCAGGCAGCAAAACAATTTCGCATTCAGGATCTTGGAGCAGGCATGGTCTATGAATTCCTCTTCTTCAACCTCAACGATCTCAGTTCTAAACAGCTTCCTGAAATCAGCCGGAAGCAGCAGTGGTTCCGCAACGATGCATTTCGCCAGGCGGTCTCGGCAGCCATTGACCGTGACGCGCTGGTTCGTCTCGTCTATCGCGGACGCGCCGCCACCCTGGCCAGTCAGGTTACGCCAGCCAACAAGCTTTGGGCTGATTCCGCCCTGCCGCGTCCCGTGCAATCCTTAGAAAAAGCGCGGGCACTCTTACGTTCTGCCGGTTTCTCCCGCGGCGCTGATGGAAAACTTGTTGACTCTCACGGCGCGCCCGTGGAATTCTCCATCGTCGTGAACCCGGGCAACCAGCAGCGCACCAGGATGGCAACCATTGTTCAGGAAGATTTAGATCGACTGGGAATGCAGGTGCACGTAGTCCCGCTTGAATCTGGCTCGCTCATGACACGGCTCGGAGATTCTCTGGACTACGAAGCCTGCATGCTCGGCCTGCTTAGCGGCGATGCAGATCCTAACCCGGAGATCGGCACATGGACCTCTACCGGTGCCAGTCACTATTGGGCGCCGGTGGAAACAAAGCCGTTAGCGCCATGGCAGGCCGAGATTGACCGGCTCATGCAGCAGCAAACATCAGTTCTTGACTACAAAAAACGAAAACAAATTTATGATCGGGTGCAGGAGATGATCGCCGAACATCTGCCAGTGATTTTTTTGATAAGCCCGGATGTTCTTGTGGCAGCCAAAACTTCTCTTAAAGGAATCCAGCCGGCTGCGCTGAGGCATCACCTGCTCTGGAACGTGGAACAAATTTACTGGGCGTCCGCATCACAAAAATAAGCTGTGCATTGGGGCCGGGAGGTGTTCCAGATCCGTACCCATGCCGTGCCTTTCAGGCTTCGCGTTCAATACCTGCTCTCTGATACCCTACATACGCCTATGCGCCTTCACAAAAGTTTGATCTTTCTAATCGTCGCTGCCGTTTCTGTCTTCGCCCAAAACCCCAAACCCGTTGCTGACCGTCTAGCGGCCCAGAACGCTCTTTTTGACGAGCAGTATGAGTCCGATCTCCGCAACTCGCCTGAACGCGCCACTGCCTTTGGCGACTACCGCTACAACGACAAACTTTCTGACCACTCCATGGCTTCCATCGCTGCACGCCACAAAACTGACGTGGATTTTATGCAGCGGCTCCAGGCCATTCCGACCACCGGCTTCTCTGACCAGGACCAGCTCTCCCATGACCTGATGCTTCGTGTTCTCGGCCAGCGTATTGCCGACTTTGACCTCAAAGAATACGAGATGCCGGTGAATCAGATGAACGGCATACACACAGGCCTTGCCGACCTGCCGCTCTCTGTCCCTTTTGATTCAGTTAAGCATTACGAAGATTACATCGCGCGCCTGCACCAGATTCCGCGTGTCCTGACCCAGACCACCGAATCCATGCGCGCTGGCATGAAAGATAAACTCATGCCCGTAAAATTTCTTGTGGAGAAGATTCCTGTTCAGTGCCAGGGCATCATCGATGCCAACCCGTTTCTTCTGCCCACAAAGAAATATCCCGCCAGCATTTCCGCCGATGACCAGAAACGCCTGACGCAGCAGATTACTGACGCTATTAATAATGATGTGGTCCCGGCTTACAAAGCCTTTGCTGCTTTTGTAAGCAAGGAATACGCGCCGCAAGGCCGCACTGCTCTTGCAGTAACTTCTCTGCCAGAGGGCGAAAAGCGCTACCAGAATGACATCTATGGCCGTACCACCACGCACATGACGGCCGATGAGATACACCAGCTCGGCCTCAAAGAAATTGATCGCATACAAGGCGAGATGACAGTAATAGCCAAAAAAGAAGGCTTCGCCGACCTCGCTGCTTTCCGTGCTTCGCTCAAAACCAATACCAAATACGTTCCAAAATCGGCAGACCAGATTCTCGACGACTTCCGCCATTACATCGCTGAGATGGAACCGAAGCTGCCCGGACTATTCACTCTGCTTCCCAAATCACCCGTCACCGTTGAAGCTATCCCGGCGTTTCAGTCCGCAGCTGCCACGCATTACGTAACCGGCACGCCCGACGGAAAACGCCCAGGCCGCGTGGTGGTTGCCACTTCCAACTTTGCTGACCGCTCGTTGATTGATGACGAAGCCATTGCCTACCATGAAGGTGTTCCCGGACATCACATGCAGCTCTCCGTCCAGCAACAACTCACCGGTCTGCCAAAGTTCCGCTTGCACGGCCTTGGCTTCAACGCATATACAGAAGGCTGGGCGCTTTACGCAGAGCAACTGGGCAAAGAAGTCGGCTTCTATCAGGACCCGGTTTCTGACTATGGCCGTCTTTCATCTGAACTCTTCCGCGCCGTGCGTCTGGTGGTTGATACCGGCATTCACTCCAAGGGCTGGACCCGCGATCAGGTTGTAGATTTCTTCCGCAAGTCCGGTGCGGTGGATGAACCGACTATTCAGTCTGAAACCGACCGCTACATTGCATGGCCGGCCCAGGCGCTCAGCTACAAGCTTGGCCAGCTCAAATTCCGCGAGCTGCGCGACCGCGCGCAGAAAGCGCTGGGAGCCAAGTTTGATATCCGCACCTTCCATGATGAAATGCTGAATGGCGGCACGCTTCCGCTGGATCTGCTGGACGCCCGCACTGATAAATGGATAGCGGAGCAAAAAACAAAGTAACGCAAAGCGAGAGCTTACGTGTGTGCCTTCGAGAGAGTAGTAGGCGATGGATCAAAACAGATCGACTTCACCTCTCGAAGGCCGCGCACGGAGTTGCAGAGAAACACAGCATCGGCAGTTTTCAAATCTTCCACGGTTAAAATTCTCTCTTCTGCGGTGGCATTCGTTTCCAGCAGATGGCGTCGATAGACTCCCGCCAGAACGCCACAGGCAAGCGGTGGCGTTAGCAGCCTGCCGGACCTCTCGATGAAGACGTTGCTGATCGCCCCCTCCGTGACTTCTCCCTTTTCATTCTGAAAGATTACTTCATCGAACCCCGCGGCGCGTGCCTCTGCGAATCCTCGATCATAGATTTCTCGCAGTGTAGTTTTGTGCCTCATGAATATGTCAATGGAAGAAGTGCGCTCCTGCGAAAGACAAATGGATCCAGCATATGGCTCCGCATGAAGCTCGACGCTTTCTACTGTAAGATTGCCATCCTCACTTAACAGCAGGCGAACCCGATACGACTTGCCGTCTGCAAACGAATTCGAGAGTTCCTGCAATCGAGCCAGCACAGTTTGTCGATCAAAAACAAAATTGAAGTAAGAAGCCGACGATTCCAGACGATCCAGATGCAGAGAAAGCAGAACGAAGTCTTTCTCCCACAGCATGGTTTCTATCAGTTGGAAGTCATGGTGTGTTCGCGTAAGAAAAGCCGCCTTGAGCAGGCATTCGCGATATTCATCTAACGGATCGGAATCAGCAACGATTCCTCCGCCCACACCCATCTGGGCTTTGCCGTCTTTCATCACAAGAGTTCTTATCGCCACGTTAAAAGCTGCCGTGCCTCTGGGCGAGATATATCCAATTGCACCCGTATAAACACCCCGCGGCGTGCGCTCTAACTCGCGGATGATCCTCATGGTCTGAATTTTAGGAGCGCCTGTAATCGACCCACTGGGAAACAAGCTCCGGAAAATATCATCGTAGCCAATTCCCTCGCGCAGAGTCCCCGAGACAGTTGATGTCATCTGCAACAGTGTTTCGTACCTCTCCACGGAAAAGAGATCATCTACTTGAATGCTGCCCGTATTGCAGATGCGCCCCAGATCATTGCGGAGCAAATCTACGATCATTACGTGTTCGCTGCGGTTTTTTTCATCGCTCTGTAGCTGCAGCGCTGCCTGTGCATCTTCCGCTGCATCCAGCCCGCGAGACATCGTCCCCTTCATCGGACGGGTCACAATGTTGCGGTCACCCACGCGGAAGAAAAGTTCTGGAGAAAACGAAAGAATGTGGTGGTCCGCTGCATTGATAAAAGCGCTGTAAGCCACCGGCTGCTGTTTGGCCAACGCCGTGAAAGTTGCTGCCGTGGAGGCTGGCGGCTCAAAAGAGATTTTGTCAGTGAAGTTGACTTGATACGTATCGCCTGCAGCAATCCGCTCTTTGATCTCCAGAATCTTCGCGCAGTATTCTTCTTTCCCGATCTCAAGAGTTACAGGGCCGGCAATCGCGCTGCAAGTATCTTTTGAATTTTGCGGCGTTGCCTGCAAAGGAGCAGAGCCATTGAAACATCCCTTTGTATGATCGAAGGCAAGAGGACTAGAGTAAATCCCAAACCACGCAAGCGGAAGCCCATCAAGCTTTAGCGTTTCACCAACAAAGGATGGCTCAAAAGCATAGCCGCACTCGTAAGACAAATAACCAGCAACGTGTAAACCTTCAGCCATTGCCTCTTCAATCTGAGAAAAGAGCTGGGGAACCTCATCGAGATGGTTTGCAGTAATGATGCGGACAGGATCCATGAAGAGAAAACTGTGTTGATTGTCTGGATCAAAGCGCGAAGTCTCAAGCAGCACGCTCCCCGGACGCTCCGCAACAACTGCGTGAATATATTCCGGAAGCCGAATCCATTGCGTTAGATTGTCCGCTGTGCCTGGGCCACGCATAAGTGTTTTGTCGCTTCATTGTATCGCTTCAGCAGATCGGTCCACGGCGGCCACTCGGATTCAGCGGATGAATTACTGCCGCACATAAAAAACGGCAAGAGAGTAAACTCTCTTGCCGTTTCGATTCAAATACAACCTACTACAAAGATCTCTTAAATACCGATCAATGTGTGACTGTGTTCCAGTTGTTTACCAGGTTGTTAGCGTTGATGGTGCCAATGCCGGTGGCGAAATCCCATCCGGTAGTGGTGCCATACGCTGGCTGGTAAGCGGTGGTTGAGGTTGAAAGCACACCATTCACGCCTGAGGGGCGGAAGCAGTTGTGCGTGCCGGTGCAGTTCACGTCCATGTCGCCCTGTGTGACGTCATAGAAAGTGCATGTGGTGGCAACCGCATTTCCGTTGGTTGAATTGCATGCGGTGCTTCCTGTGGCGCCATACTCAGCAGCCGCCAGCTTATAGTACGTGGGATTCGGATTGCCCCACTTTGAAGCTGTCTTCTGGTTTACCAGAGACTGGATGGCAGCCATGATGGGTGAAGCAAACGATGTTCCGCCTGCGCCGGCCCAACCGCTCGGCGATCCTGTGCAAGGTGCTCCGCCGCCCGCCGCATTGGTGTAGCAGAACACATAGTAGTGTCCCCACAGACCATTGGCAGCAAACAGTGAAACGTCAGGAATATCGCGAACACTGTCAGCAGGAATGCCGACAACCCCGGTTTGCCAGGTTGGCTTCGCGTAGCCTTTGCAGGTTCCGCTTACAACGCCAGTGGTCGATGCCGTTCCGGTTGCGCAACCGCTAGGACCGCCGCTGCCGGACGCAGTGCTAAGGAATTGTTCACCGGTGGTGGTGTTGCAGAAGCCGGTGGTGCCAAAAGTTGTGCCTGAGCCCGTTTCGATTGTCGCCAGCAGAACGCTTGCGCAGGAATCGTTCCAGGGAATTTCATTGATGTACGATTTGGCGGAGCCAAACGTCGCAGTGTTGGTGGCATTCCAGTAGGTAGCGGTGGTTCCGGCAAATGTGTCGCCGAAATCCGTTCCGCCCACGGCCACGTTGTTGGGCGTGGAAGCAAAGCCGCTTACATTGATGCCATGCGTTGCTTTGGTCAGGTTAGCATCGCAGCTTGCCGCGCCTTCATCACCTGAGGAAACGAAGACTGAAACGCCTTCCGTCACGGCCTGGGCATACGCTGAGTTGTAAGTCGCGTTGGCCGTTGCGCCGTTTTCAGATTCGCACAAGCCAAAGCTGATGCTCATGATTGCCGGAGGCGTGGTCGCACCATTGATCAGGTTCTGAAGTGCGATCAATCCACCGAACGTCGTCCGCGAGTCCTTGCAGGATGCCAGCTCAACAGTTGCACTGGGCGCAGCGGCGCTCGCCCACTCAACATCGAGTGTTGCTTCGCCGTCATTGCCGGTAACTGCGCCCGGATTGGTGCAGTTATTTGCGCCGGTGCGTGGCGCGGGGTGAACCTGCGTTAAAGTTCCGGCAAAGCTGCTCAGCCCGAACGAGCTGCGGAATGTTGTGTAATCAGCCGTGCTGAAAACGTTGCTGTCTTCAATCAGCACAATGGTTTGGCCCTGCCCTGAAATGCCGGCTGCGAACAGCGGGTTCAGGTTATAGATGGTTTCAAGATCAGCCGGAACCACTGCATGAAAAGTGCTGGTGCCGGAGGTAAATGTGAATTGCGGCGAAACTGCGCCGGGGATATTCACATGGTGTCCGGTTGCCGGATCAATGTGGGCTGGAGTAATACCCTTGTTCATGGGAACGGGACGGAAATCGTGGAGCGAAACCACGCCGCCAACCACACCAACCAGCGCTGCCGGAATCTGCGGATCACTCATGTTGGCAATGTGCTTTTCACCACGCACATCAATATTGTGGATCTCCGTGCGGAACGCCTCACGAACCTGGCCGGCGGTCCCCGAGAAATCGATTCCCGATGGATAAACCACGTTGACAGTAAAGCCGTGGCCCTGGAGCCAATCCGTTACCACTTTCACATCTTCTGGCGCGGGGCTGAACCGTGCGGCGAACTGTTGTGGTGTGAGCCACTGATGAAAGTTAGGCGAGTTGGAGGATTGCAGATTTGTAATGAGACTCTGCAAGTCCTGCTCCTGCTGAGGAGAGCGCTGGATTTGCAGCAGCATGTGGTCCATCTGGAGGCTGTCCGTTACCGGGCCGCGATCATTTTTGGGATTTGCTTCAGAGCGTTTGTTGCCCGCAAGCACTACTGTGCGGGATTCATCAACTTTTTGGGTGATCCGGCGGCCTGATCCTGAATTCTGTGCTGGCAGTAATAATGCAGAGCCAATCACCAGGGCGGCAGTAAGAATGACTTTGGTAAAGCCAACTTTCTGGGGCATGGAATTTTCCTCTATTTTCTTGGATTGATTTTCAAATGTCCGGAAGAAGTTAGAGATGGTCTTTATGAAAGCGACAATCTGTTTGTGGGGGTAGCGGCAACGGGCAAACCTTAACAATCAGGCTGGCCTTGGATCAATACAAAACACCTGCTGCCGGATCTATGCAGAAAGTAACAAGCGGTTTCTGCTGTTAGAAAGCGCGTCGTGCCCAACTAAGACTGGTCGTATGGTGCATCACACGAGCGACTACTACCACCAGTAGTCGTTATAGTTTCCAGTTTCCGAATATGGTGAATAAAACTATCTGCTAGTTCCCGCTTTGGGGCCTTGATATAGAAGGGTTGCCGCTAAATCTACTTACTTTTTAATTGGATATTTTTCATCGATTGCCAGGTTGAGTTCCATAACATTCACTCTTGGCTCGCCCAGTATGCCGAACTGCCTTTGTTCCGTATGCTCTGCCACTAGCGCCGCTAGTGTCATCACATCCATATTTCTTGCCGTGGCAACGCGCGCAATCTGAAACTGCGCAGCCGCCGGCGTAATGTGGGGATCAAGTCCTGATCCGGACGTCGTCACCATGTCAATAGGTATCGGCAAATCCCGCTTCTCAGATTGCAAAGTGGTCACATCTGTTTTTACGCGATCCACAAGTTTCTGGTTCGTCGGCCCCAGGTTTGAGCCGGAGGAGTTACTCGCGTCATAACCATTGGTTCCTGCCGCCGAAGGTCGAGGATGGAAATATTGTGCTCCAGTAAATGGTTGCGCAATTAAGCGCGATCCCATGATCGTTTGCGGACCAGCGCCTTCGCCACTCTTCTGTATCAACTGTCCGTTGGCTTTGTCTTTGAAAAACAACTGTGCCAGCCCGGTGATTACCAGGGGATAAACCACTCCCAGCAATAGCGTTGTGGCAATCGTATAAAGAACAGCGGTAATAAGGTTTTTTTTCATATCAATTTACCTTTAGGCCAGCCCCATTGCGCGGATAAGCATGTCAATCAATTTGATTCCTATAAACGGCACAACCACGCCGCCAGCTCCGTAGATCAGCAAATTGCGACGCAACATGGCTTCCGCGCCTTTGGCTCTGTACTGCACGCCGCGCAGCGCCAGCGGGATCA
>DASZMF010000850.1:0-3078 GCA_035552035.1 Candidatus Angelobacter sp. | reverse complement strand
AGACGGCCAGATTTCTGTACGCCAGCGCCAGCGGATACTCCTTGACTGAAGCTTCCATCAGCCCCAGGCCTTTTTTGAAGTCGCCTTCATGGATCGTCATCTTACCCAGCCCATGCAGCGCCACGGCCCGTGAGAGCGGGTCAGCCGGCATGGCCAGAATCTGGTTGAACGTTACGCGTGCCTTGTCCCAGTCACCGGTCTCATGCCGATAAAGTTCGCCAATATAGCGCAGCGGCGTAGGATCATTCGGGGCCAGGTTGTGCGCCGCCGTGTAGAACTTCAGCGCTTCTGTATACTTGGCGTCATTCTCGGCCATCAGGCCCATGCTCATCGTCTTCTCAATCTTCGCCGTCACCACCGGATCAAGATTCACAGCATCCGGCATCGCCTCGGCATTCACGTCGGTCACGCCCAGCTTCTTCAGCTCTTTTACCGCGTCTTTGGCCTTGCCGGGGAACATGCATTTCTGGTCGGCCACCAGCCGCAACTCTTCAATTGCCGTTTTGCTGTCGCCGGCCTTGGCCTTTGACTTGGCGTCTTCCATCTTTTCTTTCATGGCAGACTCGCGCTTCTTCATCTCGCTCTCCAGCGCTTTTTCCACGTCGCCCACCGCGAGCTTGCCATTTTTGTTTTCAATCCGCGTCACCACGGCGCCATCCGGCTGCACCACCACGGCCACCGGCAGCTTTCCATCCGGGACATACTTCTGCCCCAGCGGCTCGCGCACATCCACAATGCCCATGGTCACGCACTGCTGCGAATAAACCTGCAGCGGACGCGACTCCCGCAAGCTGGACTTCTGCACCTCATCGGCATTCGTGGGGAACCAGTAAACCGCCAGCCCGGTCTTTACCGTGCCATCTTCCGGCTTAATCAGCTTCCACGGCACCTGATACGTCTGCGTGTTGCCTCCGCCGCTCATTCCTCCCATGCCGCCGCCCCCGCCGCCTCCGCAAGTGGCCCAGGTCTGTGGGACCAGAAAAACGTAAACCATTAAAACAGCGAGCACGCGTTGGAGAGTAGGTGTTTTCATGCGGGAATTATAGCGCAGAGCAGGCCCAAACCGCTCCTTGGGACGAACTGCACCGTCTCTGTTCTCACGTCTCAAATCCCCTCGCAAATATATGGCGATCATCAATTTTCACAGCCTTTTGACATGTCTTTTCCCGACTCACTTTTTCTGCAATCCCGAATGTTTTCTGCAATCCTGAAAACGCCGGTTTTGCGCAGAGGGATCCCAACCCTCTTCCAAGTTGCATTCAAAAAACCAATTCATCACTGACCTGATTTCTTCGGATCAGTGTGTTGATCCGTGCTCATCGGTGGTAAAGGGTTTGATTTTCAATTACCAATTCCGGCGATTTTGGCAATGCTTGCAATCTCGGACCGATCACCCGATCTTCCTTTGCTCTTCTCCGCGCCTCCGCGCCTCCGCGGTGAAAATTGTTTTTTCTTCAGATCACCGGATCACGCGCGATCACCAGATCACCCGATTTCCTTTGCTCTTCTCCGTGCCTCCGTGTCTCCGTGGTGAAAATTGTTTTTACTCTTCCCTAGCCACCGTAGACGTCCTCATCACATTCCAAGCCGCCAGTTGGATCGTATAAGCCAGCTGCCCCACCTGCCGGTAATCCAGCTTCCCCTCGATAATCGCACTCTGCAGCATCCTGATCCCCAGCTGTATGCTATCCGGATCCTCCATCGGCCCCAGGTCCAGCGCCGCCGTTTTTACCTGCTGCATCCGTTCATGCACATGGCAAAGCTTCTTCCCTTTCACTCTCGGCGCGCCGCATTGCTTGCCATTCATGTGCATGTGCCGGCAGCGCGCAGACTGCTGCGCCTTCTCCAGGTTCCTCCGCAAAACCTCTTCGCGTTCCTGCCTATGGGTTTCAACCATGCGCAGCCCAGCTTCAATCAGCTTGTGTTCGGCATAGTCTGAGAGCGGGCCAGTCGGCCCCAATGTCGCATGCTCATGTTCTTCCATATATTTCTTGTATTCCATAAATGCCCTGTAAAACGCCATGCATAGTTTGCCCTGCGTGGTCTGCTCCCATCTGTCTTTGCCCTGTTGCACAAAACGCCGCCGCAGCTCGGCTACTTCTTCCGGGGCATACCATTGGTTGTTCCAGTTCACCGTAGCCAGTGGATCGCCTTGCAGTCTAGGCTTGATCTCCCGCTCCCGAATGTCTGTCCAATCAACATTGGCCCGGACCATATTTGTCTGCCGAATATTTTGCTCGTCCATCTAAACCTCTCTTTTTTATGTTCGTATTGTCTTGATTTCTCCGCGTCTCCGCGCCTCCGCGGTGAGATTAGTTTTCCCTCGATGACCCGATCACGGCGATCACCCGATAGGGCGCGCCTTAGCGCGCCCACCCCCTCCCCCGTTTTGACCCAATTCAACCCAAGAGCACCCAAGGCGACCCAAGCCTCGCCAAAAATCGGCTGAGAGGCCGCAAATCTCCGCGCATCATCAACTCCCGCAAGCTAAAGCGTGTTCTCTCAACAATCATGAAAATCCATTGGTACACTTGTTTCCCAAAACATCGGCTGAAACCATCGGCAGAGGGTCACAGCCCCAAAATACGAACACCCGGCAGTTTGCCGGGTGTTCAACCTCTTTAGATTTTGTGGCACAGAGCCTGCCCCGCCGAATGGGCACTCTTGCCTGTGATTGTTTAAGTGTCGATCGCAGGCGTCCTCGCCTGCGAATGCCTAACTTTTACGTAGACTAGCGATCCACAAATAAAATACGAAACTATTTATAGCAACGATCCATTTAGCCATGCAACAAAAATCTGCAACCCACTGCCTGCAGTTGGCAATGCAGCCGGAGTGTCCGCTGGATGTGGTGGAGTTGCGAGAAGTGGTGAAGCCGCAGTGAAGAGAAGATGGCGAGGGGTGTGGATGGTAACGAGACAAGTGTCAGGGCACGAGTTCACTCGTGCCGTAAAGGCCTTATGGATTGGCCTTTAGGCCCTGCTGCTTTTGCTTGCTGCGAGGCAATGCGGCAGGTTGAGCCGGGACGATGGCAGCGCGTGAGGATTGAATTTGAATATAAGAGCCGGAACTTTTTAT
>DASZMF010000849.1:0-5589 GCA_035552035.1 Candidatus Angelobacter sp. | reverse complement strand
CGCCGAGCCAGACCACGGCTATGGACTGCAGGCCGAAGATCAGCCCGTTGGCGGCTTTGAAGAGCAGCGTGAGTTTTTCTGTGGCCACCTGGGCATTGGTTGAATCGACGAGCAAATTCATCCAGCGAGTCTTGCGCGTGTCTTCACGGCCCAGCACTTTGATGGTGCGTATGCCGCGCAGCGTCTCAATCATGAAGCCCTGCTGGCGTGAGAGACGCACAATTTGCTCTTCCATGGAGCGTCGCAAGGGAAGATAGGCGAGGTTGCGCAGCGCTACATAAATGACCACGCTGGCAATCACGACCAGAGCCAGTGTACGGCTATAAAAAAACATCACGGCCAGAACAAAGACGGAGATCAGTCCGTCGAGCACAGCTTCAATAAAGTTGTTGGTCAGCGTGCGCTGGATGGCCTCAGCACCATCGAAGCGCGAGAGGATGTCACCAAAATAGCGCTTTTCAAAAAATGAAACCGGCAGTCGGACCAAGTGCGAAAACAAATTGGCATACCACTGGATTTTGAGCGAGGTGCCGAAGTAGAGAGTTGTCCAACTGCGCAGCGCGCCTATGAATGACTGCAGGGCGATCAGCAGCATAAAGCCGATGGCCAACGTGGCGAGCAGATTGCGATCAAACGCGGCCAGCACTTTATCTACGGTGAGCTGCAAAAACAAAGGGCTGACGATGGAAAACAATTCAAGAGCAGCGGCGAGAACAAAGATTTGTCCCAGCGCGCGCTTTAAGCCGGTGACGCGGCCGATGAGATCACGCAGACGCAACGGGTGGCGTTCGTCACGCGGCGCGAAGCTTGCGGTGGGCGTGAGTTCCAATGCCACGCCGGTGAAATAGCGGCTGGCTTCAGCAAAGGTGATTCGTTTAGGGCCGGTGGAGGGATCGTGCAGGTAGATGTATTTGCGGGTTACTTTTTTCAGGACCACAAAGTGGTCCATCTTCCAGTGGAGTATACAAGGCGTCTTGAGATAAGCCAGGTCTTCAAGCTCGGCGCGGAGCGGGCGTCCGGTGAGATCAAGCGCGCTGGCAAAGCGGATAATGTGAGACAGCGTGGCGCCACGCAGGGAGAGAGAAAAGCGTTGCCGCAGCGCTTGCAAGTCAATCTGCGCACCGTGGTAGCCGGCGATCATGGCGAGACAAGCGAGCCCGCATTCGGCTGCTTCAGTCTGGAAGACGAGCGGCAGTTTCTTTCCCAAAGAGAATTTCATTCAGCAAGTAACCTTTTTGTGAGTACCCGGCGTTGATCGGTACCCGGCCCTGCGGTCTTTTGATCTTGCTAGCTGGCAGACCGCTCGAAGAACCACTTGATTAAAGGTTTGCGCCCCAGAGGGATATCGGCTTCCACTTTCATTCCCGTTTGCGGCGAAGGGTTCAGCTGCGAGACAAGTGCCGCCTGTGGCGGGAGCGACACTGTGATTTTGTAGACCGGGCCTTTGTCTGCTGGGCTTTTATCTGCAGACCCAGACATGCTCGAATCTATTTGAGAAAGTTCCGCAGGGCCCAGAGGTGCATTGGGGATTGCAAGAACTGTTCCGGTCTGTTGTGAAAATGGCGTGGAGCAAGCTTCACAGTGCAACGTAAATTGACTGCCAGGATGCAACCGGCCAATCAGGCGACCCGGCACAAAGAGTGAAGCTTCAAGAACTTTTGCAGCGGGCGAGTCAGCGGCTGGGCTGAGGGCGATTACGCCGGACACGTGTGCCCGCTCAGTGTAGTGGCCAAGAAAAAGAAATCCAAAGACAGCGGCTGTAATGCCCAGGGTGAACCAGCTGAGCAGCATCAGAGAAAGAGGACGGATGAGAACAATCTCGCCGTAGAATTTCTGCTGCTGGGCGAGGACCGCTTCCGGGCGGAACAGCGGCAAAGGTTCTGCGCTGTCAGGGCGGGCGTTGTTTTGGCTGTCCGCGGTACCGAAGCTTTGGCTGGGGGCTGGCATCTTCTGGTCGCTTTAATTTGTCTTCGTGTGTGAAGCTAAGAACTAAATGGTACGGCGCAGGCAATTGGAAGAGATAAAAAATCGCTAATAAAAATGCATGTCCGTTCCATATTGGGAAGGCAGGAGCTCGCAATTCGTCCCAGATTATTACAATCAAAAGAGATAGCTATTTTGAGGAGATTTCCGATGTCGTTTGAAATAATTCAAGACACATTCCTGGTAACAAATTTGAAGAATGAGCCTGCCGAATATCTGGCCAAGCGAGATGAATTGCGTGTGGCGGAAATTGAGATGATGCGCCAGATTGAGCGCGTGGCGGCGATGCGTCGGGAACTGCCCAAGGGCGCGACGATGCAGGATTACGTTTTTCAGGAAGGCCCGGCGGATTTGAATGCGGGCGATGAGCCTGTGAAGACGGTGCGTATGAGCGAGCTCTTCACGGCGGCGAACCGGTCATTGATTCTTTATCAATTGATGTTCGGAAAGAAAAACACCAGCCCGTGTCCCATGTGCACCATGTTTGTTGATGGCTTGAACGGCGTGGCGCATCATCTGGCGCAGAATGTGGATGTGGCGATTGTGGCCGCAGCCGATCCGAAAGAGTTGCGCGCGCATGCGCGAAGGCAGGGATGGGACAATTTGCGGCTCCTGAGCTGCGGGACCAATACTTTTAGATTCGATATGGGCAGTGAAGACCGCGACGGCAACCAGGATTCAGCAGTATCTGTGTTTACCAAAGAGAGTGATGGAACGATTCGACATTTTTATACACAGCGTCCGTGGGTATCGAAGGAAATTCGGGAGCGTGGCGAGGACTTGCTGTGTCCTGTTTACAACGTGCTGGATCTTACGCCGCAAGGGCGCGGCGATTGGTATGCGTCGCTTAAGTATCCGGTGAAGGTGGAGCGGTAGGAGTTTGGAGTGATTCAGGAAGTACGTGTTAACCAGATGCCATCCCGAGCCTAAACGACATTATTTTCGGCGAGGTTGGCTGAAGCGAGGGATCTGCTCTGCTGTCTTTAGGGCTACCAGATGTATTAGCAACGATTGAACTTCTATTTCCGTAAACATGGGCGGAGCAGGTTCCTCGGCTTCACGAAAGCAGCATGAAATATGCTGTTTGTGATGCGTGTTTCGCCTTCGGAATGGCGCATAGTTTGAGGAAAGTGATTTTTAAGAATAAAAAATTAAGGCACAGCAAAATGCTGTGCCTTTTTAAATTCATTCGTATTTTGATTTTTTATGCCACGACGCTGGGCGCCTGCGCGCGCTTGGGCAGGATTTCTCCGATGCGGCGAATTTGCGCGCCTACGCCTTTCAGTTTTTCTTCAATGCGCTCGTAGCCGCGATCAATGTGATAAACGCGGTCGAGAATGGTTTCTCCGTCGGCGACCAGGGCGGCTATGACCAGCGATGCAGAAGCGCGAAGATCGGAACATTGGACCGCTGCCGCGCTGAGCAGAGTTTTTCCGCGAACTATGGCGCGGCGGCCTTCTACGCGGATATTGGCTCCCATGCGTACGAGCTCATGAGCGTGCATGAAGCGGTTTTCAAAGATATTTTCCGTGATGATCGACGTGCCCTGGGCTTGAGTGGCCAGAGTCATGTATTGGGCCTGCATGTCTGTGGGGAAGCCGGGATATTCTTCTGTACTGATATCGGCTGCAGTGAGCTGATGGCCGTTGGTGACGCGCAGCGAGTCTCCGCTGGCGCTGATTTTGATTCCCGTTTCTTCCAGCTTTTGAATCAGCGATCCAAGATGCGTGGGATCACAGTTGGTGAGCGTGAGATCGCCTCCGGTGAGCACGGCGGCAATCACAAATGTGCCAGCCTCAATGCGATCGGGAATAATGCGGTGCCGCGCGCCATGGAGTTTTTCCACGCCTTGAATGCGGATGGTGGATGTGCCAGCGCCAACAATTCGCGCGCCCATCTTGGTGAGCAGAGCGGCAAGATCTATGACTTCAGGCTCGCGTGCACAATTTTCCATGATGGTTTCGCCGTCGGCGAGGGTGGCGGCCATCATTAGATCTTCTGTGCCGGTGACGGTGATCTTGTCAAAAATAATATGTCCGCCGTGCAGGCGATCTGCGCTGGCTTCAATGTATCCGTGTTCCTGCTTGATGGTTGCGCCCAGACGCTCCAGGCCTTTGAGGTGCAGATCAATGGGGCGAGCGCCAATGGCGCAGCCGCCGGGCTGAGAAACGCGGGCGCGTCCCATACGGGCGACGAGCGGGCCTAGAACAAGTGTGGAAGCACGCATGGTCTTGACCAACTCATACGCGGCTTCAGGATTTCCTAGATTGCTGCAGGAGATGGTGGTGCGGTGCGAGGCGCGGCCATAACCCAGTTCAACGTCAGCGCCCATGGAGACGAGCAGGTTGCGCTCAGTCTGAATGTCGCGCACGTCAGGAATATTTTCCAGAATGACAGGTTCGTCAGTAAGGATGGCGGCGGCCATCGCGGGCAGGGCGGCATTTTTTGCGCCGCTGATGCGGACGCTGCCCACCAGGGGATTGCCACCACGAATTACAAATTTATCCATAAGACTCTCTGGCGCAATGGCCACGTTCCTGAAGTCAATCCGTATGGTCCGGCTGCGGGCCATTGGTTTCTTGAAGTCTGAAATTGTGCTGGCCAGCAACGATTCTTCTTTGCTGGAGCCGGAATAAGGTGACTTGGGAACTATCTTCATCTTAAATTACCCTTCACGATAGCTTGCCGCACATTGCCCTTAACGCTCTTGAGTCTTAGCTTTGCCTGGGTCCGTCCCAAATCGGTCTTCAACATGATGAGCGCAATGGCAACTTGGTTATCCGCCGCCTTAAGACTTTTTAGAGCTGCTGCCCGGTCCACGCCGGCCGCTTTCTCTAAAATCGTTAATCCTCGTTCTACGAGCTTCTCATTCACCGTATTTACGTTGACCATGAGGTTGCCGTAGATGTATCCGAGACGTGCCATGGCTCCTGTAGAAAGCAGGTTGAGGGCCATTTTCTGTGCAGATCCCGCCTTCATGCGGGTGGAGCCGGAAACCGCTTCCGGGCCGACATCTAAAATGATCTCAATTTCAGCAACTCTGCCCAGCTCTGAGCCACGATTGCAGACCAATGCCGCGGTTTTGGCCCCTTTCTTGCGTGCATGCTCCACTGCGGCAATGGTGTATGGCGTACGACCGCTGGCAGCGATTCCGATGACAATATCTTTCTTGCCGGGCTTGCGTTTGGCAATGTCGCGGCGACCCATAACTTGCGAGTCTTCACTATATTCGGCAGCGTGGCCCAAAGCTTTATCGCCGCCGGCGATTACGTATTGAATGGTTTGGGGATTGATGTTGAAGGTTGGTGGGCACTCGGCTGCGTCCAGGGCGGCGAGGCGTCCGCTGGTGCCTGCGCCTACATAAATGAGGCGGCCGCCATTGGCGATGGCCTTGGCAATAGCGTCAATGGTCTGGGCAATCTGCGGCAAGGCCCGTTTTACCGCACGGGCAACTTTGCTGTCTTCATGGTTGATGACGCGGGCTATTTCCAGGGCAGACAAGGTGTCCAGGCCCGTGGAAGCGCGGTTCTGCTGCTCGGTTTCCAGGTCGCGAATAGGGACTTTACGGGGACTCACGCCGCGAATACCTCTACAGTGATTCTACGA
>DASZMF010000848.1:0-5173 GCA_035552035.1 Candidatus Angelobacter sp. | reverse complement strand
CCGCAGACTTCTACCGTGCTCTGGGCAACGCAGGGAAGCGTAATCACCAAGGAACTGGTGGACGCCTACAACACTGAGAGCCCTTCCAGCGCTCCGGCAAAACCCGCCGCCGGCGCTGCAGCCAGGCCCGCCGCGCGTCCGGTTGCTCCCGCTGCGACACCGAAGAAGCCGTAATAGTTTCAGGAAAACACATGGGCCGCCCTCGCCGGCGGCCTTTTTATTTTTCTTTATTTCCTTGTTGTTGCGGAACATCGCCGCTACTCTCCGGTGTCCAATCACTTCATCAGGAGGTGAGAAGAAATGTTCGGAGATACGCTGCTTGAATCTTCACCCGCATCCGGCAAACGCAAACGCTGGCCCATGGCAACTGCATTTACCGTGGAGGCGATCATCGCTGCAATTGTGGTGATCATTCCACTTCTTTCAACCGGTGTGATCCCGGTTTCAGCGCGGGTGCCGCTGTTTACGCCGCTTAATCCAGTTGTCGTTCAATCTGTTCCGCTCACGCCGGTCACTCAGCGTTCTTCGGGAACGGATGGAATTCCCAGCCGCGCAATGGTGATTATGGCCAATGATAATCCGAATGCGATTCATTGGGGGCCTAGCGTGGCAACCACAGACGACCCTAATGAAGTAACGCCCCCCGGCTACATTGGACCTGCTGGACCCCACAATCCTATCGGTGATTTGATTGGGGCAGGCCCCGCCAGCACAAATGTGAAAGCTGGCCCCACGCGTATTGTTTCGCAGCTGACTGAAGCGCAGTTGCTGAACAAAGTGGAGCCGATCTATCCACGCATTGCCCAGATGACCGGAATTCAAGGGCAGGTGCGACTGCATGCCATCATCGCCCGCGATGGCTCGATTCAGAGTTTGAATGCCATCAACGGGAATCCGCTGCTGATTCGCGCGGCCATGGATGCGGTGAGCCAGTGGCGCTATAGGCCCTATGTTTTGAACGGAGAAAAAGTGGAAGTGGAAACTTTTATTACCGTGAACTTCAGGAAAGATGTTCATTAGAACGGGGTTAAAGGCACGCCGCGTTTCTGTGGAAAACTCTGTGCAAATTTGGGAATGCCGCCAAAAGAGTGCAGTGATTTTTCAATAACTTAACCGATCTGCCCAAGTCTTGTTGCACATTGTAACGGTATTCATTTCAATCAGTTACAGGTAGCGCGGCTTGGGCGGACGGGATTGCACAACAAATGGGTATGCCCTTGAACTCAAACCGGGCGATTTGCACATTTGAGAAGAGAAACTTTTTCTTACTTTCGGCATCAGCCGTTGTCGCCGACCTTGAGCACGGCCAGGAAAGCTTCCTGTGGAATGTCCACTTTACCGATTCTTTTCATGCGTTTCTTGCCTTCTTTTTGTTTTTCCAGCAGCTTACGTTTGCGTGAAATATCGCCGCCGTAGCACTTGGCAATCACGTTTTTGCGGATGGCGGTTACGGTCTCACGGGCAATAATTTTCGCGCCGATGGAAGCCTGAATAGCGACTTCAAACATTTGCCGCGGAATGAGCTCGCGCATCTTGGAGACAAGCGCGCGTCCGCGATCATAGGCAAAGTCACGGTGCACGATGATGGAGAGCGCATCCACGGGCTCGCCGGCGACAAGGATATCCATTTTCACCATGGGCGATTCCCAATGTCCGGCAAGATGATAATCGAGTGACGCATAGCCACGCGAGACAGTCTTCAGCCGGTCATAAAAATCCAGCACGATTTCATTGAGCGGCAATTCATAACTCAGCATGACGCGGGACGCGCTTACGTACTCAAAAGCTTTTTGCTTGCCACGCTTATCTTCCACCAGTTTAAGGATTCCGCCCACGTACTCCTCATTGGTAAGAATCATGGCCAGAATCACCGGCTCTTCAATCTTGGCGATCTCGCTCTGGTTGGGCCAGCGCGAAGGATTATCCACCTGAAGTTTTTCGCCGTCAGTCTTAGTAATGTCATAGCGCACGCCGGGCGCGGTGGTGATCAGCTCCAGGCCGAATTCGCGTTCCAGCCGCTCCTGGATGATTTCCATATGCAGCAAACCGAGAAAGCCGCAGCGAAAACCAAAGCCCAGAGCCACGGAGCTTTCCGGCTCAAAGAAGAAAGAAGAATCATTGAGTCGCAATTTTTCCAGCGCTTCACGCAGCGCCGTGTGTTCATGCGCTTCCACGGTGTAGAGTCCGGCAAAAACCATGGGCTTGAGCTCTTCAAAACCGGGCAGAGGCTCAAGCGCAGGACGCGCGTCGTCAGTGATGGTGTCGCCGATTTTGGTGTCAGAAACAGTTTTGTTGTTGGCCACCATGAAGCCCACTTCACCAGCCACCAGTTCATCAATTTCTACAGCCTTGGGCGTGAGTACGCCGAGCGTTTCCACGTCCAGGGTCTTTCCGTTCCACCACAAACGGACTTTCATGCCTTTGCGCAGTGTGCCCTGAAAAAGGCGCGCCAGCACGATCACGCCGCGATATGGATCGAACCATGAATCAAAGATCAGGGCCTGCAGTGGATTGTTAGGATCGCCTTTGGGCGGAGGCAGCCGGTGCACGATTGCTTCCAGCAACTCCGGCACGCCGAGCCCGCTCTTGGCGCTTACCAACATGGCGCCGGATGTATCGAGGCCGACCGTCTGCTCAATCATCTCTTTGGCGCGCGGAATGTCAGCGCTGGGAAGATCGATTTTGTTGATGACCGGAATAATTTCCAGCCCATGATTGATGGCCAGATAAGCGTTGGCCAGCGTTTGCGCTTCCACGCCCTGTGAGGCGTCAACTATGAGCAGCGCGCCTTCGCACGAAGCCAGTGAGCGGGAGACTTCGTAAGAAAAGTCCACATGGCCGGGTGTATCGATCAGGTTGAGCTGATATTCCTGGCCGTCCAGTGCCGTATATTTCATGCGCACGGCGTGAGCCTTAATGGTGATGCCGCGCTCCCGCTCCAGATCCATCGCGTCCAGCACCTGCTCCTGCATCTCGCGCAAAGACAAGGCCCCGGTCAATTCCAGAAGCCGGTCTGAAAGCGTGGATTTGCCATGATCGATGTGGGCGATGATGGCAAAATTGCGAATGTGTGTGCGTTCCATGAGGATGGGCTAAACCCTTATTCTAGCATCTTGTGTGCACTGATGATTTGGATTCGCGCTGGTAAAGCGAGCGATAAGCAATATCAGAGAAGATAATTTTCGGTAGGGGGTGGTGCAAAATATCCGGCACACATTTTGCGCAAACTGAAGGGCTGATTACTTATCATGGCCAGCGAACTCAAGTTTGCCCGCATGCTTCTTCATTAACTTCTTGAAATGTCTGAGCGCCACAATCTCCCGCAGAGCCGTGCGCACTGTTTCCGCCCTGGATTTGGTGCCGAGGATTGTTGCCGCTTCATCCACGAGCCGGACATTGATTTTCATTGAAGTTGTAGTGACCGCCATTAAAAATCTGACTCCGTAAACTTGTTCCAGATTAACAGAGATATTACCGCCCCTTGCGCCAACCCATCCCCGCAATTATGCTGCATGGTTCCGAACTGGAGGCTTCTTCTATGCGTCGTTTACTCACTATTCTTGCAGCGTTGTGTTGCGTGCCGTGTGTTGCCCAGCCGCAGGCTACGCCAACTGTGAAAGATTTTATCCGCGTGCAGTCGCCGACCATCGCGCTGGAGCATGTGCGTGTGATTGACGGCACTGGCGCTGCTGCCAAGGCCGACCAGACGATTGTGATCTCCGGCGGAAAGATTACGGCCATTGGCAATGCGGGCGTGGTGCCGGTTCCGGCGGATGCGAACCGTATGGATATGACTGGCTACTCGGCGCTGCCGGGGCTGGTGGGCATGCATGACCATCTTTTTTATCCGGCGAGCGGCGGCTTGTATCACGACATGCCGTTTAGTTTTCCAAGGCTCTATCTGGCGCTGGGAGTGACGACCATCCGCACTACCGGCGGCATGGAGCCGTACACAGATATTGAAATCAAAAAGGCCGTGGATGCCGGTAAAATCCCCGGGCCGAAGATCAATGTAAGCGGGCCGTATATGGAAGGCGAGGGCATTCCGCTGCTGCAACTGCATCAACTCACAGGGCCGGAAGATGCGAGCCGCACGGTGGAATATTGGGTGGCTGAAGGCGTGGGATCTTTCAAGGTTTATAACTTCATCACGCGCGCAGAGCTGAAAGCGGTGATTGATACGGCGCACAAGCACGGCATAAAAGTTACGGGGCATCTGTGCTCGATTGGTTTCCGCGAAGCCGCAGAGCTGGGCATTGACGACCTGGAGCATGGGCTAACGGTGGATACGGAATTTCATCCGGACAAGAAGCCGGATGTTTGCCCCAATCCAAATCAGGCGGTAGCTGCAGCGGCAAAGTTAGATGTGACGGGTGAGCAGATTCAGACGACCATCAAAATGATGGTGGATAAACATGTGGCCCTGACTTCCACGTTGCCAGTGTTTGAGCAGTTTGTGCCTACGCGTCCAGACGTGCCGCAGAAAGTTCTTGATCTACTGACCGACGATGCGCGCAAGGCTTACCTGGCAAATCGCGCGCGGGTTGCACTGAACAAGGAAAGCGCATGGCCGGCGATGTTTCCCAAAGAGATGGAATTTGAACGCGCCTTTGTAAAAGCCGGCGGCACTCTGCTGGCAGGCCTTGATCCCACGGGAATCGGCGGCGTGATTGCCGGCTTTGGCGATTCACGCGAAGTAGAGTTGCTGGCGGATGCCGGATTCACTCCGCTGGAGGCGATCAAGATTGCGACGCTGAACGGCGCGCAGTTTTTAGGCGAGCAAGACCACATTGGCTCACTGACAGCCGGTAAGCAGGCAGACATCATGCTGGTAAAAGGCGATCCGTCTGCCAAGATTACGGACATTGAAAACGTTGAGCTGGTATTCAAAGACGGCGTAGGATGGGATTCCAAAAAGCTGATTGATTCGGTGAAGGGACAGGTAGGAGCGCGCTAGCTCCCGTAAAAATAATCTTCACCACGGAGGCACGGAGACACGGAGGAAAATCAGGTTGGGTTTATCGAAACTCCTCTACGGCAGTGCTTGAGCCAGTACACCAGCTTGCGTATGTTTTGCGCATAAAGTTGAGCGGACCAAGGTAGTGCAGCCGATCAAGATGAAATTCTATTTTTTGAGTTTTTAGATTTTTGTTTTCTCCGTGCCTCCGTGTCT
>DASZMF010000847.1:0-5352 GCA_035552035.1 Candidatus Angelobacter sp. | reverse complement strand
ATTGACGATCTTTCTCACGGGCGGCTGGAAAATCTCTCTGGCATTCTTGGCAAATTTGATTTCCGTGAGGCCGATATCACGCACGATGCCGCCATCACTTCAGCCTGCGAAGGAATAGATTACATTCTGCACCAGGCCGCGCGCGGCTCAGTGCCACGCTCCATGGCCGATCCTGTGGGCAGTAATCACGCCAATGTCGTCGGCACGATCAAAGTCTTGCAGGCCGCCCGTACGGCGGGAGTTAGGCGCGTGGTGTTTGCCAGTTCGTCATCGGTTTATGGAGACACGCCTACTCTTCCTAAAAAAGAAGAGATGGTCTGCGCGCCTATTTCGCCTTACGCAGTTTCAAAATATGCTGGCGAGCTTTATGCGCAGAGTTTTTCGAAAGTCCTTGGATTGGAGACGGTGAGCCTGCGCTACTTCAACGTTTTCGGACCGCGGCAGCATCCCACATCACAGTACGCGGCAGTGATTCCCAAATTTATTCGCGCCATGCTCAATGGGGAACAGCCGGTCATTTTTGGCGACGGTAAGCAGAGCCGCGACTTTACGTATATCGAGAACGTTGTCTCAGCGAATCTTCTGGCTTGCAAAGCGCCGGCGGAGAGCGCTTCAGGACGCGTATTCAACGTGGCAGCAGGCAAGAGCTTCAGCCTGAATGATCTTTATTCCATGCTTCAGGAAATCACAGGTTATGCGGGCAGCGCGCTGCACGAGCCGCCGCGCGGTGGCGACGTGCGCGATTCTCTTGCCGATACCAGCCGTGCGCAGCAGGCCATGGGATATAAAACGCTGGTTGATTTTAAAGATGGTTTGAGCCGGACAGTGGAGTGGTATCGGCAGGAATTTAAGACCGAGACGCGTGCGGCCAAAGATTGCCAGGATATGTGATATCGCTTATCAAAGAGTTCCATCACCAACAATGACAACCCGGTTTCTCTCTGAAGATCAGGTGCGCAACGCGGTGCAGGTGGATGACGTGATCTCCACCATCCGCGCGGCGTTTTCTCGCGGCTTTGCCACCGTGCACATGCCGGTGCGAACTGTTCTGGAAATGGACGGCGCAATCTTGCTGGTGATGCCGTGCTATGACAGCGCCCTGAAAATTGCCGGAGTCAAACTGGTAAATGTGAGTGCCAAAGCTGGAGTTAACGCTACTTATGAACTGCTGGATGCACCCACCGGCGTATCCGTGCTGCGCATGGAAGCGAATTATCTGACGGACCTGCGCACTGCAGCCACCTCAGCCGTCGCCACGGATTTACTGGCTCGCAAAGACGCGGAGACTCTGGGCATCTTTGGCAGCGGACGGCAAGCAGCTGCGCATCTCGCGGTGCTTCCTCGCGTCCGCAACTTCAAAAGACTTCTGGTCTGCGGCTCAGGCCGCTCTGATCTCAGCGCATTTTGCGAAAAGATGAAAACCGAATTGGCCATCCAGATTGAGCCTGCCAGCGCTGAAACCGTGGCGCGAGAGTCTGATGTGATCTGCACTTGCACCACTTTTCAAAAACCTTTATTTCAAGGTGATTGGTTGCGTCCGGGCACGCACTTGAATCTGGTAGGCGCCTTTCGGCCCGAGACGCGCGAAGTGGACGATATCGCAGTGAAACGCGCTCGCGTTGTAGTGGATACTTACGCTGGCGCTCTTGCCGAAGCCGGCGACCTGCTGCAGGCAATCAAAAGTGGAGCCATTGATCGTTCGCATATCATGGCTGATCTGCATGAGATTGCCAGCGGCAAGAAGCCGGGCCGGATTCACCAGGATGACATCACTTTGTTTAAGAGCGTTGGGTGTGCCTTGGAAGATCTGGTGACAGCTCAACTCATTTATCAGTCAATAGAAGACGATTGAGCGAGAGAAACGACATACATGAAGTCCTACGATTTCGCCGTTGTCGGCGCCGGGGTGTTTGGAGCATGGACCGCGCATTTTCTGCGCAAGAGCGGCGCGTCCGTTATTTTGCTGGATGCCCACGGTCCAGCGAACAGCCGCGCCAGTTCCGGCGGTGAGACCCGCGTGATCCGCATGGGCTATGGCCCGGACGAGCTTTACACGCGCTGGGCCATGCAATCTTTACCGCAATGGCGCGAATTGTCCGCGCGTGTTGGCAAAAAAATATTTCATCAAACCGGAGTGCTCTGGCTGAGTACCCCGGCTGATCCGTATTTGCAAGGTTTGTGCAGTGTTCTGGCCCAGGCTGGGGTAGAGCGGGAAGAGTTAAACGCGGAGCAAATCGCGCAGCGCTGGCCTCAGCTCCGTTTTCATGATGTGACGTGGGGCATACTCGAGCCCACCAGTGGACTGCTCATGGCCCGTGCTTCCGTGCAGGCGCTGGTGCGCGACTTGATGAGCAATGGCGTTGAGTATGCTCCACTAGACGTGGCAACTCCGCGTGGCGGCGGCAAACTTAAGGAGATACAGACCAGCAACGGGGAATCAATCTCAGCGGGCACATTTATTTTCGCCTGCGGGCCATGGCTGCCCAAGCTGTTTCCTGAGTTGTTGCAGGATCGCATTTTTACCACCAGACAAGAGATATTTTTCCTCGGTACGCCAGCGGGCCGCGTGGATTTTCGTCCGCCAAAAATGCCGGTCTGGCTGCATCGCACATATGCCGATCTGCCGTACGCGCTTCCTGATGTTGAAGGCCGGGGCTTCAAGATTGCCTTTGACCGCCATGGCGAACGGTTCGATCCTGATAGCGGAATGCGCGTGGTGCCGCAATCGTCGGTCGACCACTTACGCACATACTTACGGCAGTATATTCCTGCCTTGGAAAATGCCCCGGTTATTGAAACCCGTGTCTGCCAGTATGAAAACACGTCGAATGGCGACTTTCTCATCGACCGGCATCCTGGTTTTGAGAATGTCTGGATAGCCGGCGGAGGCTCCGGACACGGCTTCAAGCACGGTCCGGCCCTGGGGGCATACTTAAGCGCGCGTATCCTTTATAGCGCTCCTGCTGAGCCGCGTTTTTCCCTGGCAGCAAAAGAAACCGCCCAGAAACGGGCTATATATTAAGGACCGGCGGGCCGGTTCGCAGTTTCGGGATATCTTCTTTTAAAATGATTGCGTTGCAGTTTGAGAGAATTCGGCGTCGTTGTTATAATCAATCACGTTCCGTACGAATAAAGCCTTCACCCAGTCCCACCGAAGCTGCACGTATGTAACCCAACAAGTAATGGCCAGGTAGCTCAGTCGGTAGAGCGCAGCCCTGAAAAGGCTGGCGTCGGCGGTTCGATTCCGTCCCTGGCCACCATTCAAAAATCTAAAATCAATCAGATACGGTCATATCTTTGGCTTTTGCCATCAATCCCTGGCCATATTCCAGGATTGTGCAACATGTTTTTCCAGGGAATAAAATTTGTGCCAATTTGGGTCCAACTCCTGCTCTTTCCCCCTCATTTCAGAAATAGAACTATTAAGGATGAGCCCATATTTCAATTCGCTGTGGGGTCCGCAAAAATTGAGAACACCTTGATGATATTCATTATGGTAGTACTATCACTGCCCCTAAATGGATTTGTATTTTGCTTTTGAATGTAGAGAAAGATTCGCCGCCAGACATAATCCGGCAATCAGAGAAAATGGGCTGTCATGTCCAGAGTTCAATTGCCACCGGCGGAGCAATTTACAAAAGCGAAACAAGAAGCTAGATTCGTTGACAACGGATGTTTCGTCTGTTATTTACTAGGGCAGTCACTTGATGTTTGAAGCTTCTAATAAGTCTTGAATAAGCAAATGGCGGCAGCCCGTCTTTTTCGCATGGCTGATGCCGCATCTTTTCTTTCGTGCCTTCTTGTTCGTCGTTTGTGGTGATGGAAGAAGAAGCCATTCGTCTAGATTTTAATTCCCAAAAAGAACAGCGAAATGAATTGTGATCAAGTCTATCTACGCTCAAATGCTCTGGTTGAGCCTTTGATTGACAACTGGTATGCCTGGACGCACCTGATTCCGCCGGCAACTTGCGCAAGAAATCTTACCGAGCGGCATTTCAAGATCATGGACTCATACATCGCAGCTCCACAGGTTCATGCCAGCGCCGTGAAAAACCCCAAAATGCTTGGCGGGCCGTTCATTGATTATGGCGGCCAGAGAGTGAATGAGATTAAAGACCTTCGCACTCAACTATCCAGCCAGCGTAACTATCTGGTCGCTTTGTCCAAGGCACTTGAAGACCTTGACCGAATGTTGCAATCGCAGGCAAAAGGCGAATCTGTTCATTCGTTATATGCCAGGGTCCCGGAAATTCTGAAAGGGTATGTAGAGCTGGTTTACGATCTCAATAATCATCCGTCATTTCGGCTGATCGAACCATTGCTTTACCGCAGCGAATTTTACCGGCCCGATTCGCAAAGCCTGATGCTGTCTCAAATCTCCGGCGATGACCGGCCTTTTGTCTTGAGCACTCCGCGGCTACCGCAGGACCATACAGTGCACATGAAGCTGCCCTTTGCGGATGAGTCCATTGATTATCTTTTCTCAGCCAAGCTGAAGCCCAAGCCGTTGCAGGAGTTGGCGGAGCGCTGTCATGTCTCGTCTGAAGAAACATCCGCTTTCCAGTCATTGTTTACCGCTGATAAGCCCAGGCCATATGCGCGTTACCAGGGAACGGGAGCAAGGTGGCGTTACTTTGGCCATGCCTGCATCTTGCTGGAAACGCCAACCATGAGTCTTTTGTTCGATCCTGTACTCAGTTACACGTATGATTCCGGCATCTCGCGTTATACCTATGACGATCTGCCGGATCAAATTAATTACGTGGTGATTACTCACAATCATCAGGACCATGTGTTGTTGGAGACGTTGCTTCAGATCAGGCACAAAGTGGGATGCGTGGTGGTGCCGCGTTCCAGTGGCGGAACGCTGGCTGACCCATCTCTCAAACTCATGCTGGAAAATATCGGGTTTCGCAATGTGATTGAACTGAATGAGATGGAGACGATGGAGCTTGAAGCAGGATCGTTTATGACAGGCGTGACTTTCCTGGGCGAGCATGCGGACCTTGATGTACGTTCCAAATTGGCATACCTGGTTGATCTGCGTGGTAATAAGCTCTTTTTTGCGGCGGACTCCTGCAATATTGAATCTACGTTGTACCGCCATTTGCATCGGCATATCGGCGATGTGCGAGCGCTGTTTATTGGCATGGAGTGCGATGGAGCTCCACTCAGCTGGCTCTACGGACCGTTGCTGTCGCGCCGCATGGAGCGTGCGCAAGATGAGTCACGCCGCCTCAGTGGTTCGAATTATGCCCAGGCAATTGAGATGGTAGACCTGTTGAATTGCAAAGAGGTTTTTGTTTATGCCATGGGTCAGGAGCCGTGGCTGAACCATGTGATGAGCCTTAA
>DASZMF010000846.1:0-8375 GCA_035552035.1 Candidatus Angelobacter sp. | reverse complement strand
GGTGCGACCCAGATCGTCATAGGTTTCGTCCAGATGTTCTTTGACCTTGGCGGAAAGATCTCTTGCCTTCTCGGCGATTTCAGCCACGTTCTCTCTTACCTGTGTTCCCATCCGTGCAATGTTTTCAGCATTCATTCAAATATCCTCCTGCGGTAAATTTGCGCTGGCCGAGTGAGATTCACTTTACATGCAGTGAACAAAAACGCGGCAGAACTCCCGGAGTCAGCGCCTAAAATGCACTTAACCCACTAACACTATTATGACAGAGATAAGAGATTGCAGAGCGGCTGGCCGGGGCTGTTGAAGGAAGCTGTTCCGCAGGATGAGTAATTTCCAATCTGATTTCTGCTGAGCAGAGCTCGTGCTGTTATTGCTTCTTGCCGAATACCTCACGCAATAAAGCTGTGGTTTGCGCCGCGGGATCTTTGCGGATTTTCTTTTCTTCCTCACCCATTACGTAAAACAGGCCATCCATGGTTTTGCCGACCACATATTTATCCAGGTTGTCGCGGCTTTCCGCCACGCGGCCGGCCATGGGATTTTCCATCAACTGGTTGTATTGCTTTACCACCCCCACGTTTTCCATGGACTTATGTACGATGGGCGAGAACGCGATGGTCAACTGTTCTGTACTTTTTTCCTTGAAGTAATCTGTGGCTGCCGTGTCACCGCCGGAAAGAATATGACGCGCATCAGAAATGGACATTTTGGTGACGGCATTGATAAAGATCTGTCTTGCCGAAGGAGCGGCTTGTTCGGCGGCGCGATTCATGGCCACTTCCAGAGCGTCCACTTGCTGACCCATGCCCACCATGCGCAGCCCTTTGCCCAGGCTGTTCAGCTTTTCCGGCAGTAGGATCTTGATGGCTGCATTCTTGAGAAAGCCATCCACGCGGCCAGTGGAAGCAACCGCCTTGCGCGTGCTCACGGTGAGCGCTTCTTTTAAGCCAGAGGCAATGCGGTCGTCAGACGGGCCGCCTTTGCCGACCGCCGATTCGGCGCGCTTGCGCAGATCGTCGAGCGGCGACTGCGCCCACATCCACGTATACAGCATGGCCGAACACAGAAGGACAGTAACAGCGTGCTTCTTCATGATTGCCTCTTACCGATATGCCAAGAATGTAAATGCCGAGGGATGACGGCTATGCGCCGGTTAGACTTGTGTGTTGTCCCCTTTGACTTTTCATTTTGTCCTATACAGCCACTGTTGGCTGTAGGAAGATGTACAAAAGGAGACTTTTTAACCCTTATGCTGAACAGAATACTCCAATTGTCATTCATCAGCTTTCTTTTTCTAACGGCATTTTCCGCGCCAGCTCTGGCCGCCGATGGCAAGGTGCATCCGGAGATGATTGTTTCCGCGCAGTGGCTTTCAGAGCACTTGAACGATCCCAAAGTTGTGGTGCTGCACGTGGGCGAAAAGCGCTCTGAATATGAGAGTGGACACATTCCCGGTGCGCGCTTTCTCTCATTGGAAGACTTTATTGTGGGAGACGACGCGGAGCTTCCATCGCCCGAAAAACTGAAAACAGCATTTGAAAAATTAGGCGTGAGTGATGATACGCGCGTGGTGATCTACACCACGGCCTGGTATCCAATGGCAGGGCGGGCCTACTTCACGCTGGATTACATGGGCCATGGCGACCACACGGCGCTGCTGGATGGCGGACTGAATGAATGGAAGCTGGAGAACAAGCCGCTCGCAAAAGAAACGCCAAAAATCGGCGAAGGCAAGCTGACTCTGCACGTGCATCAGGAAGATGTTGCGCAAATGGAAGAGGTGCGGAAAGTTTCACAGCAGACAGAGCCGCAGGCAGAGATTCTGGTGGATTCTCGTCCGGAAAAGCGCTACGAAGATGGGCATATTGCCGGCGCAATACCACTTTACTGGCAGGAGACACTGGTGGATCCAAAGAGCAAGCCGGTTTTTCTTCCACCGGACGAACTGCGCAAACTGTTCGTTTCGCGAGGCCTGGAGCCGGGGAAAAAACTCGTGACCTATTGCGAGATCGGCTTGCAAGCTTCGCATGATTATTTCGTCGCCAAATACCTGGGATATGACGCAGCCATGTATGACGGGTCCATCCATCAATGGCTGCATGTGCACTCCCAGCCAGTGGTAAACGGAAAGTCAGTGCGGTGAGGCCATGTTTTGCAAAACAATTTTTTGCGGATGGCTGCTGATAGCGGCCGGCACCATTGGATTTACGCAAAATGGTCAAGCCGCGCCAAAGCTACGGCCAGAGATGCTGGTAACAACCGCGTGGCTGGCGGAGCACATGCACGATGCTGATCTAGTTGTGCTGTGTGTGGGATCGTCGCCGAATTTTTGTGCCAGCCATATTCCGGGGGCACGGGAGATCAAGCTGGAAGAGATTGCGGTGACGCGTGACGGAATTCCTAATGAGCTGCCACCGGTTGAGAGCTTACGGAAAGTTTTTGCAGCCGCCGGCGTGAGCAACCAGTCGCGTGTGATCCTGTATGGCGAACGCCTCAACCTGATGGCTGCGCGGGCTTATTTCACGCTGGATTATCTTGGCGTCGCCGAGCATGCGGCGCTGCTGGATGGCGACATTGAGAAGTGGACGGCTGAGCATCGGCCGGTCTCAACGGCAGCTGTGAAGGTAAAGCCAGCGGAGTTAAAGATTGCGCCGCGCAAAGACATCTTGATTGATACAGCGAGCATGCGCGATCTGACGCAGAAAAAAGCCACATTGCTGGATGCACGTCCAAAAAAAGAGTTTACGGGCGAACAGCTTTCAGAGGACGTGACGGAAGCCGGACATATTCCTGGAGCAAGAAGCCTGTACTGGATGGACATGCTGGTGAGCCGGGAAAATCCGGTGCTGAAGCAGGAAGCTGAGCTGCGGCAGATGTATGCAGCGGCGAATGCCACGGCAGACCAGCCGCTGGTTACGTATTGCAGGACAGGGATGCAGTCTTCTTTTGATTATTACGTAGCGAAATATCTGGGCTATACGCCGAGCATGTATGACGCGTCATTTTATGAGTGGAGCGCGAAGGGTTTGCCGGCGGAGGCTTCTTCTGGAAAGTAAGTGAGGAACCAAGCACAAGCTCCCTCACTCCCACTCCGGCGCTGAGAAAGCGCGCCGTTCGCTGACGGGGTTCGGGATGACGATCTATTTGTTTTAACTATATCGGCGCAAAGAAACGCCCCGGTTTGCGCCGGGGCATTTTATCGATGTGTAACTCAAGGTTCTTTTTGCGATAGGGCTCCCTCGCTACGCTCGGGACAAACCAAAAAAGCTAGAACTGATTCCACAGATACTGGTTGTAAACATCGTGGTGGTACTGGACCTCCGGGGCTTTTACGAATGTTCCCAGCAGGCGGGCACAACGGTCAGCCGATGCCTGTTTGAGATCGGCGTAGCGGCCTTTCACGTCTTCGCCCAGAAGCTTGCTGGTCCACTCTGATTTGCGGAAGTTTTCCAGAGCGGTGTAAATGTTGTCCGGCAGATAACGTTCGGCCTGGCGGAGATTTTTGATTTTAGACGTAGTGCCGGCAAGTCCGGTTTTGAATACGCTCATCATCACCATGTAAGGATTCGCATCCGGGGCCACTGAGCGCACTTCAACGCGCATGCTCTTCTCATTGCCAATGGGGATGCGGACCATGGAGCCGCGATCCACGGCGGAAGCCTTGATCTGGTTGGGCGCTTCAAAGTGTGGATCGAGACGGCGATAGGCATTTACGCTGGCGTTGAGCATGAGGCAAATATCGTTGCCGTGCGTGAGAATGCGGTCAACGAATGACCAGCCAAACTGGCTGAGTTTTTCCTGGCCTTTGGGATCCCAGAAAATATTCTTGCCGGCTTTGCTGATGGAGACGTTGGTGTGCATGCCATTGCCGTTTACGCCGACCACCGGTTTAGGCAGGAAGGACGCGGTCAAGCCCATTCTGGTAGCGACTTGGCGGCAGATCAGTTTGTAAATCTGGATCTGGTCGGCAGCGGCCACAACTTCACCATAGCTGTAATTGATTTCAAACTGTGACGGCGCAACTTCGGGATGGTCTTTCTCATTCTGGAAGCCCATGGCGCGCTGCACTTCCGCCGTGGTGTCAATGAATGTGCGCAGCTGGTCACCGGGCAGCGAGTGGTAATAGCCGCCGGTGTTTACGTATTCAAACTTGCCGGTTTCAGAGTAATGGCGTTCAGCGTCAACACCCTTGAAGAGGAAGCCTTCAATTTCATTGGCTGCGTTCAGCGTGTAGCCTTCTTTTTTGTACATCTGCTCGGCAAAAACTTTGAGCGTGCCACGGATATCGGCGCTGTAAGGTGTGCCGCCCTTGTCAATGACTTCGCCGAAAACCAGAACCTTGCCGGAGCCAAAGATGTCTGATGGCGCCCAGTAAAAAGAATGCCAGTCCAGGCCCAGGCGCAGGTCGCTTTCACGCTGCGCGGTAAAGCCGCGTATGGACGAACCGTCAAAGGTGAGGTTGTCCCAGCTGTTGATCAGGAATTTTTTGTCGTAGTCCAGCATGTGCAGGCGGCCTTCAAGATCACTGAAGAGCACGGTAACGGCCTTGATGCGTTTTTCGTCGGTGAGATACTTCAGCCGTTCTTCCTGGATTTTGTGGGTGGCAACGCGATTTCTGCGCTGCTCCTTGGCCTGCAGGTTCATCTGTTCCAGTTCGTCATACGAGAGAGCGAGAAAATTACGCAGTTCGTTTACCATGCAGCTCCTTCAAGCCGGAATTCCTGGGTTTGCGTCCCATGTGGGTTTGGTTTGTGGGGAATCAACTTCATAGGATATCGCGCCCCGGGTGATCGTGAACTATTAAAACACCTGATAGCTAGCATTCAAATCATTTATGCTGGGCCGCTCAAGGCCAGACTGCGCCACGGAATCTAAGGGCCTATTTATCTGGTGGCACTCTTTTAAATTATCGCGAAATTGTCGCGAAAATCATCGCGAATTGTCGCGGAATCTTACCAGAATCCGATCCTGGAGAGATGGGCTGTCAGAAGGCTACGATTGAAAGCCGGGTATAAAAGACTTCCTTCCGGCTTAAGTTTTTGCCTTTCCGACCGATATTTCACTTGAGAACGCCCCTTACGGCCCAGGAAACCAGTTATTTTGGATATCGCGAAATCAGAAACCCCGATTGTTGCTAACACGCTCAAAGAGCGCCGCCGCTCTCGCCGCTTCCACTGCGATGGAAAGGTTGAGATAAACCGCATTCCGTCCAATGGAAAACGCGAAGGCAAGCTCATAGACCTGAGCAATGCCGGATGCTTCATTGAGATGGCACAGCCCTTTGCCGCCCCGAGCTATGTTGAAGTGATGATTGACACCAAAACAACACGTTTGCGCCTGACAGGAACTGTAAAGAGCTCGCGGAAAACCGGCATGGGCATTGAGTTTGGCCAGGTTGGCTCCGGCGCCAAGAGGCTTCTGGAAGACCTGATTGTGGAACTAAAGCAGAACGAAGATAAGACAGCCGTCTAAGGCTCCTTTGATCCAGACCCGGCATCTCAATATGCTCAGCTCCTGATTTTTAGATCTTCACCAAAATCCTCAAAATAAATAAGCCAGCCTATGGCCATGCCTGAAAAACGGCCATGCTTTTTAGCCAGTCTTTTTGAGCAGTCTCGGGTAATCAGTCTCGGGAATTGTTTACAACAGCCACCAAAGTCTTTACCTTGGAGATATTGATTCGTCCGCAATCACGCAGGGGCGCAGGCTGTGCCTATCAGGAGGAACGCGATGATCCCACAGGAGCGGAAAGACGAAAAACGGGGAGAAGCGAAGCAGGAAACCGTTCACCATCGTATATGCCCTTTCTGTGAAGCCTGTTGCGGGCTGGAGCTTACCGTGGCTGAGGGCCGGGTGAAGCGCATACGCGGAGACGCGGCTGATCCGTTTAGTGGCGGCTATCTTTGTCCCAAGGGCGTCGCGTTGAAAGATCTGCATGAAGACCCTGACCGTTTGCGCAAGCCGCTGATCAAGCGCGATGGCCGCTTTGTGGAAGCCACATGGGACGAAGCGTTTGCCGAGATTGAGCGCCGCCTGCCGCCGATCATCGCAAAATATGGAGCTGATGCGGTGGCTCTGGCAGCGGGGAATCCGGTGGTGCATAAAGCCGGGCTTCTTCTATATGTGCCGAGGCTGGGCCGCGCTCTGGGTACCAAGAATGTTTTTTCCGCGTCCACGCTGGACCAGATGCCCAAGCATCTTTCCTCTGGGCTGCTGTTTGGCGACTGGCTGTCAATCCCCGTGCCCGATATTGAGCGGACAGATTTTCTGCTGATGCTGGGCGCAAATCCCATGGTGTCCAATGGGAGTTTGTGGACGGTGCCGAATTTTCGCGACAAGTCTAAAGCGTTGCGCGCACGCGGCGGAAAGTTGATCGTCATTGATCCGCGACGCACGGAAACTGCGAAGGCCGCTGAGCAGCATATTTTTATCCGTCCGGGTGGCGATGTGTTTTTGCTGCTCGGCATGGCGCATACGTTGTTCGCGGAAAAACTTGTACAGCTTAACCGGCTGGCTTCGCATGTTGCCGGATTGGAAGCTGTGGAGCAGGCCGTGGCTGCTTTTTCTCCGGAGAAAACTTCTGCTCGTTCCGGCATTCCTGCTGAGACCATCCGCGAGCTGGCGCGTGCGCTGGCTGCGGCAAAACGCGCTGCTATTTATGGACGCATCGGCACATGCACGCAGGAATATGGAACGCTGTGCAGCTGGCTGATCGACGTGCTGAATATTCTTACCGGCCATTTTGACGAGCCCGGTGGCGCGATGTTCCCCAAAGCCGCAGCGCTGCAGACCAACACCATGGGCAAGCCCGGCAGAGGCAAAGGCATTGTTACGGGCCGGCGCAAGAGCCGCGTTTCCGGAGCTCCGGAAGTTCTGGGCGAATTTCCCATGAGCTGCCTGGCGGAAGAAATTGATACGCCCGGCATGGGACAGGTAAAGGCATTCATCTCTGTGGCGAGTAATCCAGCGCTGTCATCGCCCAATGGCCCACGGCTTTCAGCTGCCATGGACAAACTGGAATTCATGGTGAGCGTTGACGTTTATATAAATGAGACCACTCGCCATGCTGACGTGATTTTGCCCGGAACTTCACCGCTGGAAGACATGCATTATGATTTCGCGTTTTCGCAGCTTTCGCATCGTAACCACGCGCGCTATAGCCATCCGGTGTTTACGCGCAGCGCTGGCCAGCCTGACGAGTGGCAGGTGCTGCTGCGGCTGATCGGCATTATTCAAGGCAAGGGCGCGGCGGCGGATATAAATAAGATTGATGACGAATTGCTGGCCGATGATCTGCGCCGCAGCGCCGGCCCCAAGGCCGATGATATTTTTAAAGCGGTGTCGCAGCGCACAGGCATAGAGCGGTTGCTGGATCTGGGGCTGCGCACTGGCCCGTATGGTGATTTGTTCGGCGCGAATCCGGCGGGACTTAATCTGGAAAAGGTTCAAGCGGCTGAATCTGGTATTGATCTGGGGGCATTGGCTCCGCGCATTCCGGAGGTGCTGCGCACGCCTTCCGGCAAGATTGAGCTCGCGCCGCAAATGCTCATGGACGATCTCAAACGTCCGGCGGCTGACCTGGAACGCGGCGCACCGGAGCTGGTGATTGTTGGCCGACGCCAGCTGCACAGCAACAACAGCTGGATGCACAATCTTCCTGTGCTGGCGAAAGCCGCCGCATGCACTGCGATGGTGAATCCCAAGGACGCCGCGCGACTTGGATTGAAAGACGGCGAGCGAGCCAGCATTGCGCAGGGCAGCCGCACGGTTGATGTGGAAGTTGAAATCAGCGATGAGATGATGCCTGGAGTGGTGAGCCTGCCGCATGGCTGGGGTCACGGCCAGCCGGGTGCGAGCATGGAAGTGGCGGCGATTCGTCCGGGTACGAATTTGAATGTGCTGATGGATGAGAACCACCGCGATCCACTTTCTGGCAATGCCGTGTTGAGTGGCGTGGAAGTGCAGATGAAGGCGGTTGAGGCCGCGGTTTACGCTGGGCAAACTCGTTAGCGCCATATAAAGGGAGAAAATATTTGGACGAAGAAAACCGCTGCTTTTGGGCCAGCACGCCGGAGATGATTGCCTACCACGATGAGGAATGGGGCGTTCCACAGCATGATGACCGAGTGCTGTTTGAGTTCCTGATCCTGGAAGGCGCGCAGGCGGGCCTGAGCTGGTCCACCATTTTGAACAAGCGCGCGGCTTACCGGAAGGCTTTCAGCCATTTCAATCCAGCGCGCATTGCCAAATATGACGCGAAGAAATTGAAGGAGCTCATGGGTGATGCGGGGATCGTCCGCAATAAATTGAAGATTGCTTCTGCGGTGCAAAATGCAAAAGCTTTTCTGGCCGTGCAAAAAGAGTTTGGCAGCTTT
>DASZMF010000845.1:0-1928 GCA_035552035.1 Candidatus Angelobacter sp. | reverse complement strand
TCACTGCTCTCACAATCATTTGGGCCTGGCATGGGATCGAATGTAGCCTGGATTCTTATACATCTGGTTCCTACTTTAATGATTTTCCCATTTTGGGAATTTCAGACTCGATTTTCCCCCTGAACATGCGGGTTTAAAGCTGCAAATCATTTCCTATCCTCGGGAAATATTATTAGTATTTTCTAACTGACCTAAGGTGTTGAGATGAGTTTTGTAAGCACCCTTTAACTATTCAGGTTACCTTGGCTCACCTTATATGCGTATAGGTGGGATTTTTTCTTGACAATCAATTTCGCAGGCAGCAGAGTACATATTGTTAAAGCAGCAACAAACCCCCAGATTCATTGATTTTGAGTGAGAGCCAGTCCACCGAAAAGTTCGGAGGGGGGACTGGCCTCATCGTGGCGTTGCGCCCCACAATACTTCCGGACCACTAAAAGTTTTTGCGACGTAAGCCGCAAGGAGTCTCCACCTGTGACTAGAAGGTATCTGCCTGCCTGCACCCGTGTGTTCACTAAAGTTCAATCCATCACAATGCTCGTTCTGTTCCTTTTCCTCGGTGGATTGGGAAGCTATCTTGCCGCAGCTCCATTGCAGCAAGCGCCCGTGGTGCGCGGCCCAAAAATCTGGTTAGGTGATAACCAGGCCGTACCAGTAAAGACGGTTGGCAGCACCGGGCTGGCGCAGAGCGTTGCCGCGGGACAGGCGCAACCGCTCTCCATGGCCACGGCGGATGTGGATGGCGACGGCATCGCGGACCTGGTCGCAGGATTCAGCGCGCCCACTGGCGGCTTGATTGTGATTCATCGCGGCAACCTGGATGCATTTGCCCCGCAGAGTGACGCCTCTTTTCAGGCCATTGCTCACGGACAATTCCCCTCGCCGTTTCTGCCCAAAGCACAGGTCATCAATGTCCCCGTGCGTCCGGACTTCATTGCGCTTGGCAGTTTTACGTCCAGCGGACATCAGGACCTGGTCGTAGCGGCGCGTGGTGGAAATAGTCTTTATGTTTTTTCGGGCGACGGTAAGGGCGGCTTCGGTACGCCGCAAATTGTGGCGCTCACCGGCGGCGTGACTGCGCTGGCGTCAGAAAAACTTCTGCGGTCTGTTCCTTTTTCCAACGTGATTGTAGGCGTGGCCACGCCGCAGACTTCTTCTTTATTGGTCTTCACCGGTTCCGCGCAAGGCCTGGGATCGCCCGCCAGTTTTTCTCTTGAAGCAGCCGCAAGCAACATTGTGTTTGGCGACTTTGGCGACTCACACACTGACACGGCTTTTCTAGCCGGTGGAAAAGTTTTTGTTCTGCATTCAGCCACCTTCCAGATGGAATCCATCGCACTGCCGGTAAACGCCAGCGCCATGGCGCTTGGTTCTTTTATTTATGATCGCGTGCCCGGCCTGCAGATTGCGCTGCTGACCTCTGACGGCGCACTGCATATTGCCGCGCACACTGAATTTGATCCGCGTGCTTTCACCGCTGAAGAACATCAGGCCCGCCTGCACGCAGCGCGCCGCGGCTATTCCAACCTGATGAACGTAAAACGTTCACTGCCCCAGAATGGCTGGCAGATTGTGGAGAGCATCGCATCGGCTGCGCCCTTTACCGCCGGACAGCTTCCAGTGCTTTTCCGCACGCGCATTTCTGACCACGGCGCTGACGATGTAATGGTGCTGAATCCCTCCATGGGACAGCTCGCCGTGATCTCGCATCCGGATGTCACAGCGGGAGCCACCACATTTGCTCCAGCACAAATTTCCACGCGGCCCTATAGCGGTTCGGCAGTAGCGGCACTGCCCATGCGGACGAACATTGATAACCGTCCTGGCATCGTTGCGCTGCACCAGGGCCAGCTGGCGCCAGCGGTGATGATGCCGCTGCCCGATCCAACTTTTTTTGTCAATACCACTCTTGATCCCGCACCGGGAAC
>DASZMF010000844.1:0-4135 GCA_035552035.1 Candidatus Angelobacter sp. | reverse complement strand
TCTTCCGCAAACAAATTCAGTTCCCTTTCTTTGAGTATTACCTCAAGGGCAAAGGCTCAGCCATGCCCAAGGCTTACGTCTTTGAGACCGGGACCAATGTCTGGCGCAAATACGATTCATGGCCGCCCACGCAGGCCGCTGCCAAAACGCTCTATCTGCACGCCGGCGGCAAACTCTCCTTCGAGCCGCCCGCAGCCAATGAAGGCATGGACGAATACGTGAGCGATCCCGCGCATCCCGTGCCGTTCATCAACTACATGGCCAGCGCTGTTCCCCAGCGCTACATGACAGACGATCAGCGCTTCGCCTCGCGCCGCACTGACGTTCTCAGCTACGAAACCGATCCACTCGACGAAGACATCACCATCGCCGGTCCGGTTTCGCCCAAACTAAAAGTCGCTTCTTCAGGAACCGACTCCGACTTCGTCGTGAAGCTGATCGATGTTTATCCTGACGACTATCCAGATCCGGAAGTGGCCGACGCCAGCAAGCGTCTGCTCGGTCCGCCGCCCATCCGCATGGGCGGATACCAGCAGCTTCTGCGCGGCGAACCCATGCGCGCAAAATTCCGCAATAGCTGGGAAAAGCCGGAGGCGCTGGTGCCCGGAAAATCCGCAAACGTCAACTTCTCCATGCCAGACGTTGATCACACCTTCCGCAAAGGCCACCGCATCATGGTGCAGATCCAGAGCTCATGGTTCCCGCTGGTGGACCGCAACCCGCAGACCTTTGTTGAAATTCCAGACGCGAAACCGGAAGACTTCAAGAAAGCCACCGAGCAGGTCTTCCACAACAGCGGCGCAGCCTCCGGCGTGGAAGTAATGGTCTTGCAGCAATAATCAGTGCAGAAAAATCGCAGGCGCTTTCTTTAAACAAAAGAGAAGGCGCTTGCGATTGCCGCACTCATCTCCACATAAGTAGTCTCCGCACAAAAAATTAAGCTGCTACCCGCTCCACTCCCGCAAGCCAAATCATCTAAAATATTTATCAATCCAAATTTCATAGGAGTACTTTTATGGAAGCACGTTTCAACTCCGCCAAAGCCTCTCCCGGAGCATACAAAGCCATGCTTGGGCTGGAAACTTATCTTCACCAATGTGGATTGGAAGAATCCCTGCTGCACCTGATCAAGCTGCGCAGCTCGCAGATCAACGGCTGCGCATACTGCCTGGATATGCACTGGAAAGACCTGCGCGCCATCGGCGAAACCGAGCAGCGCCTCTACTCGCTCGACGCATGGCGCGAATGCCCTTATTACACTGATCGCGAACGCGCCGCTTTGGCATGGACAGAAGCTGTCACGCTCGTCGCCAACGATCACGTGCCGGATGCCGTGTATGAGGAAGCTCGCCAGCACTTCAATGAAAAAGAACTGGCCGACCTCACTTTTGCTGTTGCAACTATCAACGCCTGGAATCGCATGGCCATTGCCTCGCGCACTGTTCCAGGTCAGTATCAACCGGCAAAATCACAGGGCGTGGAGAAAAGCGCATAAGCTAGTCGCTCTTCCCCATACGCCTGCCAACCTGCGAAACTAATCAGTGATCCGAATGCAACCGCGCAGCATACGGCAACGCCAGACCGGATATCCACGATTGACCGCAGCAAAGCTCTCGTCGCCAATCATCACACGCGCCATGAGAATTTTCGCTGTGTTGCTGATACTGTGCAGCGTTGCCTATGCCGGCGAGTTACGCGGTCGGGTAGCCGATGAATCCGGCGCAGTCATTCCCGGAGCGCAGATACAACTCACTGTCGGCAGCCAGACTTACAACGCGATCTCGAACGGCGCAGGAGCTTTCTCCATCACAGCGTCGGCTGGCAAAGGCATGTTACGCGTTTCAGCCACAGGTTTTGCGCCAGCCTCTCTCGACTGGACTGGCTCAGCATCTCCAATCTCCATCACTCTTAAACCAGCCGCGATTGCCGACACGGTGATCGTCACCGGCGAACGCTCTGCCACCAGCATTGAGCAGACGGCCGCCAACGTTGTGGTGCTGAACGCATGGGAGTTGAGCAATCACGCCGCGCTCACGCTCGACGATGCATTGCGCCAGGTCCCGGGATTCACCTTGTTCCGTCGCAGCAATAGCCTTACCGCCAATCCCACAACACAAGGCGCCTCCGCGCGTGGCGTGGGAGCCAGCGGCGCAAGCCGCATGCTGGTGCTGGAAGATGGCGTTCCATTAAACGATGCTTTTGGCGGTTGGGTTTTCTGGGACCAGCTACCTCGCATCGCTCTCGACCATGCTGAAGTCCTGCGCGGCGGTGGATCATCGCTTTATGGCAGCAGCGCCCTGGGCGGCATCGTGGCCCTCACTCAGAAAACCGGCAACCTAATCGCTCTTGAAACCTCAGGCGATTCTCTCGCCGGACACGACGTTCAAGGCCGCATCTCTCGCCAACTTCATGGCTGGGATCTCACGGCATCGGGAGAAAATTTCGGCAATGATGGCTCGTTCGTCGTCGCCTCTGCCAACCGCGGACTCATCGACACACCAGACACACTCGCCTTCAGCAACGGAACAGTCCGCGCACAACACAGCCTGGGCAACAACGGCACCGCCTTCGTGAGCGGATCATTATTCGCCGAGCAGCGCAACAACGGCACAGTTTTGCAGATCAACAGCACGCATCTTGGCGAACTTCGCGCCGGACTCGACGACACACTCGATAAGAACGTATTTTCTCTCCGCATCTACGGCTCCGGCGAACACTACCACCAAAGCTTCTCTTCCATTGCCGCCGACCGCAACTCTGAAGCGCTTACCCGCTGGCAAACCGCTCCGTCAGACCAGGTTGGTTTTTCCGCCTATTGGACGCGACCCTTCGCCGCAACGCAGTTCACCGCAGGTATTGACGGCCGATTTATTCACGGAGAATCAGACGAAACAGCTTTCGCCGCTGGCCTGCCAACAAGTCTTGTCTCTTCCGGCGGACGGAATAATATTCTCGGTTCGTTTATAGAAATTTCGCAGACCATCAAGCGGCGCCTGCGCGTCTCTGGCGGCGTGCGTCTTGACTGGTGGTCGAACCTCAACGGCTTCAACAGCACCACGCCGCTTTCCACGCTCACTACAACTTTCACTCCTCTCAACTCTCATCAGGAAACAGCGTGGAGCCCTCGGCTGGGCGCAGTCTATGATCTTGCCGCGCAGTGGCAGCTCACAGCGTCAGCCTACGGCGGCTTTCGCGCTCCCACTTTGAATGAGCTCTATCGCAGCTTCCGTTTGGGCAACGTGCTCACGCTGGCCAATGAAGCTCTGGGTGCCGAGCATGTTCACGGCGGCGAAGCGGGGATTCGCTACCTGCGCAGGCGCGTATTGCTGAACGCATCTTTCTTTCAGCAAAATGTTGAGAACCCCGTCGCCAATGTCACAGAATCTACAACTGCCACATTGATAACCCGCCAGCGAGAAAATCTGGGCAGCCTGCGCGCCCGTGGCATTGATAGTGACGTGCTGTTTCTATTGCCGCACATCCAGCTTCGCGCCGGATATGAATACGTGCATTCGCTGGTCAGCAGCTTCAGCCAGGAACCCGCGTTGGTGGGCAAGCAGGTTCCCCAGGTACCGTCGCACACGTTTACGTTTTCAACTTCTTATAACGCGCCACGCAACTGGACAGTGGTCGCCTTGTTGCGCGCCTCCAGCCGCCAGTTTGATGATGACCTGAATCAGTTTGAACTTGCGCCCTACTCGGTTCTGGATTTCTCCATCTCCAAACAGATCGGCGTGGTCACATGGTTCGCCAGCGCAGGAAATATTCTGGACACAAGAATCCAGACCGCAGCCACGCCCATCCTGAATTATGGTTCTCCCAGGATCATCTCAGGGGGAATGCGCTTCACTACGAAACACTAAAAACTTTTCGAGCCGCGCCTGCTAAAGTCCAGCTTATAACTTCAACAGCTTTTCCGCATTCCCGTGCGTCAGCTTTTCCATGTCCGCCGAGCCAAGCGTAAGTGACTTCAAAAACTCCTGCCCCTGCGCATTCGCGCTAAACGGATAGTCCACGGAATACGTCAACCGGTCAATGCCGCCCATGACATCCAGCGCGCAATGAAATGGTTCCACGGTAAAGTAGCCGCTGGTGGTGACGTGAAAATTCTGGTGGAAATACGCTGCCACTTCCT
>DASZMF010000843.1:0-2318 GCA_035552035.1 Candidatus Angelobacter sp. | reverse complement strand
GCGGCGCTGATTTGTTTTCCGAAATTGTTGAACTCACCGGCATTCCAGCGCCACTCATCTAGGGTGAACGTGGGGCCGTGACCTCCGTGATGGCCTGGATAGGAACAAATGACGTAGTGGCTGCCAATCCCCTTCATAAATTCGACAATTTCGTCGATGTGACCATGTAGATCGTCGTAAGAATAGTGAGCACTGACGCAGTGGAGGCCCGCCTGCTGCATCGCCTGCTTCACCTGGCTTGCGGTGTGATTGTAGAACCCGGCCGCTTCGACTTCTTTATAGCCAATCGCGGCAATTTGTTTCAGTGTGCCTTCATAATCCGTTGGCAATTGGTTGCGAACCGAGTACAGCTGAATCCCCAGCGGCAGGTTCAGGTATTTCGTCTGTTTTTCCGCATCCAATGCAGAGCTGCGCAGCAAAGCTGAACCGCACACCAGCGCGGCAGTGCCGGTTTTCATAAAGTCTCTTCTTGAGTTCAAAGTCATCCGCCTTATCTTTTTATGTGAGCGAAGCTGTGGGCCGATTGAGCAAATCGTTATTGCTTTTGCAGCGTACGAATGTAAGAAACCAAACTTTCGATCTCTGGCGGGGTCAGGCGGGAGCCGAAACCAGGCATGGCTTTCTTTCCATTGGTGATCACGCTGGCCAGCTCCGCATTGCTCATCTTCACGATTTCTGGACTGGTAAGATTCGCCACCTTCAGGGCCTGACCGGTTGGCGTCGAACCTTTTCCATCGGCACCGTGGCACATCTGGCAATTGGACTGGAACAGCGTCGCTCCTTTACTTTGCGCATGGGCAACGGCAGACAACAAACAAATGATTGCTGCCGCCGAAAGGAATCGGGTCATGGATTTCATCGCATCTCCTTGTGAATTGAGTTATAAATCACCGCGCATCGCGGGCGCAGACCAGATGCTTCCAGGCTTCATTACTGCTCCAGAATATGACAAGTGCTGCAATCGGTGCTGGCCTGTTTCGCCCGGTGGCAGTTGACGCAGGTCGCCATCGATATGTCGGACTCCTGGTAGAGCCGGATCCGCTGGGCGACTTGCCCGTGGCACTCCGCGCAGGTTGCGCCATGCTGCAAATGGACTTTGTGGCTGAAGCTCACGAAGGAAGGCAATTCATAAATCCGCACCCACGGAATCGTGCGGTCCGTTTTCGCGTACTCCGCCAATTTCCGCACGCCCGGCTGATCCGTGGCGACGTTCGCGTGACATTGCATGCAGAACTGACCACGGGGGATCAGCAGGGTCTCGCCGGAGCGCGACAACGTGTGGCAGTATTGGCACGGCATCCTCAGGGTGCCCGCGTGCTCCTTATGGCTAAAGGGAACTGGCTGAACCGGCCCGCGCAGTGGCTCGGCCGACGATGCCGATGTATTCTCATGCGGCTTCGTGATGCTGGAGTTCGCAGCTTCATTCTGCGCCGGCGGGTTTGTTGTCGTCCCTGTGGAATTCTGGGCGGACGCGGCCACAGTGGTCGCTTTGAAGTGCGACGGAGCCCACAATGCAACCATCACCAGCAACGAAACTATCCTCCAGGAATTCATCATCCAATGTTCCTTTGTCGCATTTGCTCTGCCATATACTCGGCTGCGCGCATTGAAAGCGCCAGGATTGTCATCGTAGGATTTTGCCATCCAGTGCCGACGAAGCTGCTGCCATCCACGACGAACAGGTTCTTGATATCGTGGCTCTGGTTCCACTTGTTCAGCACGCTGGTTTTTGGATCATCGCCCATGCGGCAGGTGCCCAACTCGTGAATGCTGTAGCCAGGAGGATTGGGCTCATAATTCTTCGAGAGTACTTCAAAGCCGGCCGCTTCCGCCATGGCAACGCCTGTATCCACTGCGTCGCGCGACATATTCAATTCGTTCTCGCCGTACTTCGCATCGATGTGCAGCACCGGGATGTCCCAGGCATCTACTACATTCTTGTCAATGCTTACACGGTTCTCATAACGGGAGAGAACCTGGCCCATCATGCTCATCGAAAAACCGCTGCCGTAATAGCTGTCCAGTTTTTTCTGCAATTCCACGCCGTACTCTGCGAAGTTTCGCGACGGCATGGATCGATCGCTGCTCCATACATTCAGCGCATACCCCCCAATAAAGCTTGGCGCTTTGGTGGTGATGTTGCGAAAGCGTGGAATCAGCGCGCCGCCTCCCATCAGGCCGGGCGTCGCTTTGCCATCGCGCGCTTCGGGTACAGAACAGACGACTCCAGGACCGTAGATATTGTCGATCAGGTAATGTCCCAGAACGCCACTGGAGTTTGCCAATTTGGAATTCAGCAGCAGGCGCGTACTCTCCAG
>DASZMF010000842.1:0-3671 GCA_035552035.1 Candidatus Angelobacter sp. | reverse complement strand
ACCACATCTTTCATGCTGCTGCCCGCCTGCTCCAGAACTGATTGGATATTCCTGAGCACCTGCACCGCCTGCGCATAGGCGTCACCCACGCCAACAATATTGCCGCTGGCGTCAGTAGCAGTGGTGCCGGAAACATGAATCGTATTTCCCACGCGCACAGCGCGTGAGTAGCCAACGATCGGCTCCCATTTTGTTCCGCTGGAAAAATTCTGGCGCATTAGCGTACTCCTACCTTGATCTTGCGCGGCTATCTAAAACCTGGTTGACCAGTGCGTCAGCTTCCCGGTTGTACTCGCGCAAGACATGTTCAATGGAAAAATGTTCGAGCTTCCGTACCAGCACGCGCGCCTTTTCATAAAGCTCCAGCAAGCCGGGACTCTTCACGCGATACTGGCCTTTCATCTGCTTCACCAGCAATTCAGAGTCGCTAAAAACTTTGAACGACAAATGTTTTTCCCGCACCGCAAACTCCAGCGCGGCCAGCAGTCCGGAATATTCGGCGTAATTATTTGTCTGCAACCCCAGATAGTCTGAGAGCTCGGCAATCACCTCGCCTTTGGCATTACGCACCACAACGCCATAAGCAGAAGGCCCAGGATTGCCGCGAGCGCCGCCATCAATATGGGCCTTAATCGCAGGCGAAGCAGCGCGTGGCTTCGGTGTCTCGGCATCTCCACCAAAAAGTGATTTCTGGGTCAACGTCCCTCCTCCAGCCGCACGGCCAGCCGCTCCGGCAGCCCAGCGGCAAAAATTTTTTCCTGCGCCAGCGCAATGTCGTACGGCACGCGATAAAAAGTAATCAGGCCGGCGTCAGTGTCATAAATTAAAAACGCGGCCCGCGGATCGCCATCGCGTGGCTGCCCCACCGAGCCCGGATTCACCAGATATTTTGTGTTCGGCTCCACTTCCAGCGTGGCCTTCTGCTTGCCTTTCGCAGATTTGTACGCCGGAGGAAAAGTCCTGCCCTGCCCTGTTTCTTCCAGCAAAGAACAGCGCTGCACGTGCGTGTGTCCAAAAAAAGTCAGCGGTGACGCCGCCTCAGACAAAATCGTGTAAGCATCGTTCGTCATCAGGATGTATTCGTCTTCGTCCCGCGGCGAACCGTGTACTAGCTGCACATCGTCCATTGGCGCAACTGGACCATGCGGCAGCGCGCGCAGAAATTGCAGATGATCTTCTGTCAACTTTTCGCGTGTCCAGAGCGCGGCCAAACCGGCAATCGGATTGAAATCACTCAAGTCACTCAGGCCAGAGCACGCTTTGTCATGATTGCCTCGGACAAAAATAGAGCCGAGTCCGCGCGCGCGCGCAGTCACCTCATTCGGATTCGCACCGTAACCCACAATATCGCCGAGGTTGTAAACCTGGTCGTATTCCGGGGCAGCATCCAGGCAGGCCTCAAGCGCCTCAAGGTTTGCGTGGATGTCAGACAGAATGAGCAAGCGCACGAGCAGAGATCCTCAATGAGTGAACTGATGAGTGTAACAATTTTTATGAAGCTACTCGCGCCCAGTGCCCGGCGCAATCTCCCGCAAAGGCACGGCGCTGGCTGGACAAGCAATTTTTTCCACCGTCGCCAGCGGCTGCGCCCGGTCTGTTCTAAGCGTGGGGATGGCGCTGATCAAGCCGCGCGTATAAGCATGCCGTGGCGACGAAAAAATTCCCGCCACCGGTCCCATCTCCACAATCTCCCCGGCATACATGACTGCAACTTGTTCGGCTACGCGTGAAACCACGCCCAGATCGTGCGAGATAAACAACACCGCCAGTTTGTGCTTCTCACGCAGCGCGGCCAGCAACTCAAGAATCTGCGCCTGGATCGTCACATCCAGCGCGGTTGTAGGCTCGTCCGCAATTAAAAGTTGTGGATGATTCACCAGCGCCATGGCAATCATCACGCGCTGGCGCTGTCCACCAGAAAGCTGATGCGGATAATCGCGTGCTCGCTTGTCCGGCTCAGGAATTGCGACTTCACGTAACGCATCTACTGTTCGCGTCCACGCTTCAGCTTTGGTAATGCGATGATGAGCTAACACTGCTTCTGCCACCTGGTCGCCCACGCGCATCACTGGATTCAGCGCAGTCATGGGCTCCTGAAAAATCATGCTGATGCGCGCCCCGCGTGTGCGACGCATTGCGTCATCGCCCAGCGAAAGCAGATCTTCGCCGGCAAAAGTAATTTTGCCGGTAGTCCGCGCCTGCGGTGGCAGCAAGCGCATAATCGCCAATGAAGTTGCAGACTTGCCCGAGCCGGATTCACCCACCAAGCCCAGTGTGCCAGCTTCAGCAATGGAAAAACTCACGTCACGCACCGCAGCCACTTCACCACTCTGCGTGGCAAAGCTTACGTTCAGGTGCTCGACTTGGAGAAGGGCTGGCACAAAAGCATTCTAAAGTATTCGTTGAATCGAGACTTGGTCTGACGTAAACTTTCTATGTGACTCAAGAAGCAGACGATCTATTAAAAAAAGCTCTTGCACTGTCTGAGCAAGACCGCGCCACATTAGCTGGCTCGCTCATCGAAAGCCTTGATGAAGCAGAAGAACTATCTGTCCAAAATGAGTGGAATGACGAAATAGCTCGACGAATTGAGGCGCTCGACTCCGGCAAAGCCAAAACCATTCCTTGGGATGAAGTGCGCCGACGAATTGCAGCTAAGCTCGAAAATGGCCAATAGACCGGTTGAATTTCAGGAAGAAGCTACGGCCGAATATGAGGCAGCTTTTGACTGGTATTTCGAACGTAGTCGTATTGCTGCTCAGAAGTTTTCCGCAGAACTTAGCCAAGCAGTGGCAATCATTTCAGAAAGCCCGCAAAGATGGCCTACAAATCTGCACAATACACGTAGATTTTTTCTTCGGCATTTTCCGTTTGCAGTTGTCTATAGAGAGCTCCCTTCAACAATCAAATAGTCGCTATTGCACACGGACATCGTAGGCCTGGCTATTGGGAGAAAATAATTTAATCTCTTACGCGCTAACCTTATTCGCCGCAATCCCCGCCTCAACGCCCTTCTGCATGGCCGCAAGAAATGCTGGCTCTTTTTTCAGCAATGCAGCGGTAGCTGTAGCGAACTCGCTTTCCAGATTAAGCAGACCTTCTGCGGCCAGCTTCTGCGCCAGCTCCAGCATCTTCTCGCGGGAGAAATTCACATACTGGCAATCATAAGGATGCACCACGCTTACCGGCGCGCCTTTGCCAGTCTTGGCGCTGAGCCAGAAGACGCGCCGCTTCAGCATCTCCATTACATCCTGTTCAGACTGCGTGGGAAACTGGATCTTCTTCGCGGCAAAGCTATAGAAACGGCTCGTCACATGGACCGGCTGCAGCTTGCCGGATTTCACAAACGCAAGCTGGCCGTTATCAATCGTCTTGCGGATGGAATTCACCACCAGCCCCTCGGCGTTTTCCGCGTCCAGCGATCCCAGCGAATCTTTCATCGTCTGGGTCATGCCCACGGCAACTTCCACGTGCAGGCCATCTTCATTGCCCAGCAATTCAGCGCGGCCGTGCAGTATGTGCCAGTCGGCGCCAGAGGTGGAAGGATGAAACGGCCACTTCAATTCAGAAACGAACACCGGCACGCCGGAAAGAGTTACAAAATGTAAAAGACGATTTCCCATGATTTAACTCGCATCAATAATTTTAGATTTCCGATTTTACTATGCTGC
>DASZMF010000841.1:0-3575 GCA_035552035.1 Candidatus Angelobacter sp. | reverse complement strand
CACGCGCATCACAATGGCGCACGTGCCGCGCTGCATGAAGATATTCACGCGAAAGCGCGACTTGCCCGGAACACTGTAAGAAAGATCGCAGGCGCCCTGGCTTTTTAATTGTTCCTGGGCCTTGAGATTGCCGGCCATCAGGTCAGCGGCAATGCGCTTTGTGTCGTCAGCGGTAAGCACGGCCAGGTCGCCGATCTTCACTCCAGAAAGCTTTCCACTCAACTCCACCTGCGCCGGCTTGCCGGGAGAAAAAACCAAGTCACTCACGTTAGGGGAAACCTGGAGCATGGACGCCAGAATTACATTGGTGGAAATGGGTGCGGGCGCTGCCTGCGAGGTAGGCGCGGCAGCCCTGGGCGCAACGTTATTCGGAACTGCATTATTCGGAACAGCAGTGTTCGGAGCGGTGGTATTCAAATCCATGGTCACGGGGAGACCTTCCTGCAAGATTTGTGCTGATCATAGCCATGGCCCCCTCTCCGCCGCCAGATGGCCACCGTAATCTGAAGTTTTAAGGCTATTTTGTCGAGCGCATGCCAAGTCTTTTGTCTTTAGCTGTTTGCGCTCCATCCAAGCCAGCTTGCGGCATGTATGCGCCACCGTTTCCTGCGTAACTTCTGTAGTCTTACTGCGTATCATTACTGCCCGGCCACTGAATGATGGACTTCCACAGCCTCTACCAAAGTTATGCACCGCAGGTGCATCGCTTTGTGCTGTTTCTTTGCGGAGACGCGACGCTGGCGGATGACATTACGTCAGAGACATTCGTGCGCGCCTGGACTGCCCGCGGAAAAATCAGGGAAGCCACGGTCAAGGCCTACCTGTTTACCATCGCGCGCAATTTGTATCGCGACCATTTGCGCCGCAACAACCGGCTCTCTGAGCTGGAAGAGTCCATTCCTGATCCGGCCGTGGGCCTGGCCACGCGGACAGAACACAAAGCCGAGCTGAACGCGGTGATGGATGCGCTGCAGCTGCTTTCTGAAGTGGACCGCGCGGCTCTGCTGATGCGCGTGCAGGAAGAAATGCCCTATGAAGAAATCGCACAGACCCTGAACCTGCCCGTGACCACGGTGAAAGTAAAGGTGCACCGTGCGCGGTTGAAACTGATGCATGCCAGAGAAAAATTTCAAGAGGTGCGGCCATGAAACTGGAACGTGACGTAATTGTCGATCTGCTGCCGGCGTATTTTTCCGGCGAAGCCAGCTCTGCCACGCGCGCGCTGGTGGAGGATTTTTTCCATGAAGATCCGGCGTTTGAAAAGTTTGCCCGCAACGCCGGCGGCCCGCTGGAAATGCTGAAAGCGCCGGCCGAGCGGCCTGATCCGGAAAAAGAAAAGTTCGCGCTGGAGCGCGCGCGGCTGGTCACGGAGACGCGCAGCTCATTCTTCGGCCTGGGCATTATTACCACGCTCATGCTGTTTCTTTTCCGTATTCAGAACGGCAAGATTGTCTGGATTATGTGGGACCAGGGCGGCGTCCGGGGGCTGTGCTTTGGCGCGATGGCAATTTTTTTCTGGACGCTTTACTTCTACGCCCGTCGCCGAACGGAGCCTTTGCCGAGCCACATAAAATTCCTGTGGATGGCAAGTTTTTATAGTTTTCTTCCTTTTTTATTCAAGATTAAAGAGCACAAGCTCATTTTTGTTTTTTTTGACGACGATCCCAGCGCAGGTTTTATATTTGCTTTCTTTGCCGCGTCGCTCTGGGTGATTTATTTTGTGCAGCGTTACAAAGCCCGGCAGCTGTAAGCATGCGTTTATGGAGTGGTGGTGACTTCGCCGATGTTGGCCGCCGTGTCGCCTTTTTTCATTGAGGGCACGCCGCAGATGTATAAAACGACTCCGGCAGCCGGCGCATGGGCTTCGAAAACGATCTTGCCGAAATAATCGGTCACGTAGCCAATCTTCATTCCTGCTTCAACGTATGTTCCACGCTGCACCGTGGGATAGAAAATTCCCGGCTGGTCGCTGGTGACTGTATCCACTTTGCCCAGCCATACAGGATGCTCGACCACCGTGGGAGTTCCGGGCAGCATTTTCAAATAACGCATGAGGCTCAGGGTACCGTTGGCCAGCAGCGCCACGTCATCGGTCTGCACGGTTCCTGAATATCCGGCTTCCACGGCGATAGCGGGCTTGCCACGTGTGTTCGCGGTGTTATCCAGGTAGCGCGAGGCCGCAGGATCTTTGGGGCGGTCACTCCAGACAATGATGTGGTCCAGCCCAAAAGCCAGCACCATGTCGCGGGTAATGGCGTCATGCTTCGCGTCTCCGGACTTTGGCCAGTAGGCGTACGGACGCAGGTTTTCATCCAGATCACCGCCATGGTAATCCACCAGATAGTCGCAGCGCTCCACGATCTGTTTGGTAATCGCGTAAGAGACGCGCTCTGTCTGTGTGCCATCCTGCTTGCCGGGATAAAAACGGTTCATGCTCTTACCGTCCACTGGATTCACATGCGGAACTTTTTGTTCAAAGGATGCAATGTTCAGCAGCGGCACGATAATGACCGTGCCGGAAATCTGAGTTGGATCGAGCGTCTGAATCACTCTTTCCAGCGCGATGATGGAAGCATACTCAGTGCCGTGCGCGCCGGAGACCAGCGCCAGCACTGGACCGGGCTTGGTCCCGCGAAAAACTACTACGGGAATGGAAGCTGCAGAGTCAACGCCCGCAGGGACTTCCAGAGTGCCGGTAGCTTTCTGCCCGGGAGCGGCCGTGGCAGAGCCCACAGTGAAACTGTTTTGCGCCAGCATGGCGGCAGAGCAGAAGACGGACAGCAGCAGCAGGCAAAAAGAGTGACGGAGTTTCATAGCGGAGCAGTATAAGCCAAAGCGGAGTGGATGGACGCGGATCATCGCCGGGATCGGAAAGAGCAAAAACTTACCACGGATAAACACGGATTGACAGGGATTACCAAAATCGCCGGCATTGCCAAGAGTGTCGATTGGAAAGCAAGACAGGGAATTTACCGCGGGATCCACGGCACGCCGGGACAGGTTTGCACGGATAAACGCGGATCGGGAAAAAGCCACCGCCTGAGGCCGGGGCCATATGAGCATTTGTGCGCGAGCAATTTCTCGTTGCTGTTGGCGAATGGACAATGAACCATGTCAGGCAGAGGGTCGCAAAAGACATGGCCTATGCCGGTGAACTAGTTCGCGCGTGATTCTTGCGATGGGCGGAGTTAAAGTAGGAAGCTCCCGGTGAGCGAAGCGTCGATTTGATATTTAAAAACTAGCAATCAGTTGTCAGCAGTCGGCAATCAGACAGAGCTGGCTAAAAAGAACTTCAAGATTGGGTGCAATATCGATTAACTCTACGCCAATTGAGGCCTAATCGCTGAAACCCACGCCAATCTGGGATGACTTGGCATGACACCTCTCAAGTGCACGCCAATCTGGGATGGGTATAGGAGGGGGAGGGGGTGAAATTGTGCACTGCACCCATGTTGTGAGACACGAAATTAAGGGGGTGGAAGCTGTTCAATGAAGAATCATTGCGCAGCGGATTTGTTGTAGTCCACTCTCTGGGAAGCTGAGCGGAGGATAGGGCTCTGCGGGGACGCAACCCG
>DASZMF010000840.1:0-4920 GCA_035552035.1 Candidatus Angelobacter sp. | reverse complement strand
TGCCTTTCGCTACTTTTTTCGTTATTTTTCTTTTCCAATGACCCATTCAATTTGCTGAAGCGCCTTTTTGGCGTTGCCGGCAAATTTTCCTTTGGGCTGGACCTCAAGATATTTCCGATAGTAGAGCCGCGCCGGCTCCAGCTGCTGCATGCCCTGCAGTGACTGCGCCAGCCGAAAGAAGAGAAGCGGATTGTCCGGCGTGATGCGCAGAGCTTCTTCAAAACGCTCATGTGCGGAAGCAAAATGGTTGGTGGATAGATAGGTTTCGCCCACGTCAATATCATGGGCCGCGATTTTTCCCTGGTCAGCGTTGGGAGCCGCTGCAGCGCGATTAGAAAGCTGTGGCTCAATCCGCTTGATGGCTTCTTCTGCTTCCTTTTCCTTGGGACCATTCGGCAATATCACAAGATATTTGTGGTAGCTCTGGCTGGCCAGCGCCAGCAGCTCCAGCTTTTCCTGCGTGAAAGCCAGATTGTAAGTGGCTTCAGCGTCGTCAGGCTTATAAGTGAGGGCGGAATTAAAGCGCTCCAGCGCCGCGCGGTAGTTTTTGAGCTTCAGATAATACTGGCCCACTTCAACATCCTTGGCGGACTTGTGCGGGTCCCACGGCTTGAGCACAGAAGGATCTTCCGCAGACTTAGTTTCTTCTTTTTCCGGTTGCGCGTTCAGATTGATGATGGAGTCGCGGCTGGAGCTTTCACCTGTTGCACCGGAGCCAGTACTGGGCAAACTTTTGCCGGTCGGGCTGGTGCCGGGAGCGTCCCCGGGGAAAGGCGGACGCTCATATTGGTCGTTCCGTTTGGGCGAGGCCTGGTTGGGATCGAGAGGCGGCTGCTTGGGCACGTCACCCGGGAACGGCGGCCGTTCGTACTGGTCATTCCTCTTGGGCGAGGCTTGATTGGGATCGAGAGGCGGCTGCTTCTGCACGTCACCCGGAAATGGAGGACGCTCATACTGGTTCTGCGGTTTCTGTGACGGCTGGCTGCCCGCTGGCGCTGGCGTGGGCGTTGGAGACGGTGTGGGCGTTGGCGTGGTGCGCGGCGCGATATGCGGATTATTATCCTGGCTTTCCTGCGCCTGAGCAGGCACAAGCAGAGCCAAACAGCAGAGAAAGAAGAAGGCGGTAAAAATATAAGAGCTGGACTTCATATATGGATATTCTAGTGTAAAGATCGCGGCAGAGAGCGGATCTTGCGGCTTAGGTGAATCTTGGACGAAGAAACACTTCTAAAACTCGAGCAACTTTACAAAGCTGAACTTGGTATAGGGCCATTTCCCACAGCTCAAACCGGCAAGGTAAGCCAAGGTAAAGACAGGGATGAGTTTCACGGATACCTTACTATGTATTTGTCAAATATTGCCGGTATCGCTTCGCACGGCAAGCGGCTGAAAAGAATATCTGAGGAGCGTAAACGCGAATTCCAGGACATATCAGCGCTGCCATTCTTTGTGAAATATCCCCAGTTTGAATACATCGAAAAACGAATAGAAAGCTTTGATGTTCCAGACTTAAAGCGGTTATTGGATTGCACAGAACAAGCAAGGTTGCTGATTGTCAAAGTGCTCGCGGAAGCATAAAGGCAAAACAAAATTAATAAAGGCCGTCAGATTTCTCTGGCGGCCTCTATTCTGCGCAAGTGTCCGGGGGAGGAGAGACTACCGGCTCGGGTTAGGAGCGGTACTCTGCGCAGAGCTTGGTGTTTCTGGAGCCGTAACATTGGTCATCAGGCGAACGTCAACGCGGCGATTCTGCGCGCGACCATCTGCCGTATTGTTTTCGGCGGCATATTTGTCCTTGCCCAGGCCGATCAAAGAGATCTTGTGAGCAGGAATGCTTTTGGACGAGAGATACTGCACCACGGAATCAGCGCGTTTCTCGCTCAATTTGTAGTTGTAGTTGGCTCCGCCTACGGAGTCAGTGCCGCCTTCCACCACCACCAGATAGCCTTTGGTGTTGGGGACTTCAGCTAGCAGCTGGTCCAGAGCGGTCTTGGCCTTCGGCGTTAAATCAGCTTTGTTGAAGGCGAAGTGCACTGAGGTTTCAGCTACGGGGCGATAGTTATCCAGATTGGCGACCTGGTTGGTCAGGGCGTCAACACGGGTGTTGGCCTGATCCGCCAGAGTCTGGGCCTGATCTGCACGGCCACGGGCATCCAGAGCTTTCTGGTCAGCCTCGCCGGCCTTGGTGTTTGCGCCTGCGATACCTGCCGTTGCACGGCTATCCACATCATGGATAGCGCCATTGTTTTTGGCGGTTCTGGCATCAAGTTCGTTAGATTTGTCGACGATTGGCTGGGTCTGCTTGCGCACGTAATTCTTTGTTGTGCAACCAGTGCCGATCATCAGTGATGTTCCGGCCAGCAGAACCAAAAGGCTCGATTTAAAATTCATGGGGGGAAGCTCCTTAAGACCCACGCGGCGCAGGGAGTTGCCGCCTTATAAAGTCACTGATAGAACAGCAACTCGCTTGCCATTGCCATGTGCAAGACGGCCTAATTGTAAATGATTTATAATCAATAGGTTGAGTGCTTACCTCAGCCATTGCCGAGCTGCTGGCCCATATGCGACCATGGAATTTTTACGCACCTTGGGCCTTATGGGAAGAATCTAGGTAGTAAGCCTCAGCTTTCCCCAAATGGATCTGACAGAGAAAATCCGGACAATCCCCCTCCAGCCGGGCGTGTACCTATATAAAAACGCCGAAGGCGAGGTGATTTACGTTGGCAAAGCCAAGAACCTGCGTGCCCGCGTGCGGTCTTATTTCCAGGAGGGCGTGGCTGAGGCCAATGCCAAAACCGGCGGACTGCTCCGCGAGGCCGTGGACGTTGAATATATAGTCGTCGCCAACAATAAAGAGGCGCTGGCGCTTGAAAACAACCTGATCAAACAGAAGAAGCCCCGCTTCAACATTCTTCTGCGCGACGACAAGTCTTATCCCTATATAAAGCTCACGCTGGGTGAGCGCTATCCCAGGGTGTACGTAACGCGGCGCTTGCGCAAAGACGGCAGCCATTATTACGGTCCATATTTTCCCGGCAATCTGGCCTATCGGATCGTTGACCTGATTCATCGCAGCTTTCTGATTCCTTCCTGTAAAGTTGACCTCACTCGTTACCATCTGCGGCCGTGTTTGCAGTTCTATATCAAACGATGCCTTGGCCCATGCGTGCAAGACCTGACTACGCCAGAGGCCTACCTGGAAGCCGTGCGCGATGTGCAGCTTTTGCTGGAAGGCCGGCAGACTGATCTGGCAAAGTCACTGCGCGTCCGCATGGACGAAGCCGCAATCCAGCAGGAGTACGAACGCGCCGCACGCTATCGCGACATGCTTTCCACCGTCGCCCAACTCCAGGAAAAACAACGCATGGCCGCTGCTGAAGGTGATGACCAGGACGTATTTGGCTATCACTATGAAAATGACATGCTGGCCGTAAATGTCTTTCATATGCGCGGCGGCAAAATTCTGGACCGTCGAGAATTTTTCTGGGAAGAACTGCCGGAGATTGCCGTGCCTGAGCAAGATAATCAAATAAACGAGACGAGTGGACCGCAGCCGCCCTCGGCTGTGCTTTCTGCTGAAAATGCTGGAACTCATCTGCCCTCGGCTGCGAACGTTGAAACACAGGGGCAAACATTGTCTTCCACTGGAACTCATCTGCCCTCGCATGCGGAAGTTAAAACACTGGGACAAGCCTCACCTCCTGCTAAATCACAGCCCTCAGCCGCGAAGAGTCAAGATTCGTATCAGGGCACGACTTCAGTCGTGCCGTTAGCTGCACAAGAAAGCAGGGCTTTAGCCCCTGCATCTCTCTTCAGCCCCGGAGCTTTCTTCTCCGCACTGATGAAGCAGGTTTACATTGACCAGCAATACGTCCCCCGAGACATTCTCTCACCGGTAGATTTTGAAGATCGCACCGAACTCGAAGAGTTGCTTTCAGAAAAGCGTGGCAGCAAGGTAGAGATCCTTGTGCCGCAGCGCGGTGAAAAACGGTCACTCATTGACCTGGCCGCGCAAAATGCCAAGCAGTCTTTTGATCAGCGTTTCCGCGTGATGAAGCCGCAGGCCAAGGCCGTCCAGGAAGCTCTGCAAGACGCGCTGGGGCTGCCAGAAATTCCCAAGCGCATTGAGTGCTTTGATATTTCCCACATACAAGGCGCGGAAACCGTCGCCTCAATGGTGGTGTGGGAAGACGGCGCAATGAACAAAAATGCATATCGCAAATTCATTGTGAAGACCGTGACTGGCGTGGACGATTTTGCTTCCATGCGAGAAGTGGTGGGCCGTCGTTACAAGCGGCTGCGCGACGAAAATAAACCTTTCCCAAGCCTGGTACTGATCGACGGCGGACTAGGCCAACTCCATGCCGCAGCGCAGTCACTCGAAGAGCTGGGCATTACCAACCAGCCGCTGGCGGCCATCGCCAAGAAAGAAGAGATCATCTACGTTTTTGGCCAGGAAGACGATCCGGTAGTGCTGGAGCGGCATTCGCCCGTGCTCCATCTGGTGCAGATGGTGCGCGACGAGTCCCATCGCTTCGCCGTAACCTTCCATCGCAAGCGCCGCCAGATGCGTGACCGCAAATCCGAACTGCTGGAAATCCCCGGCGTAGGCGAGCTTACGCGCCAGCGTTTGCTACAGCATTTTGGCAGCGTCCGCGCTGTACAGCAAGCCGACGCCGCTGCGCTGGGCGCTGTATTGACGAAACCTCAGACAGAGGCTGTGTTGAAGCACTTCCAGAAAAGTTCCCAATAGAGCCCCCTGCCCCTGGGCCTCAACTAGGATTCTAAAGGGCTTATTATAAATCAACCCAATGGATCGCTCCTCAATTTCGGCGATTACCCGATTTTGGCAATGCCGGCGATCTCTTTGCCCCTCCCCCTCATAGGTCATCCCAAGTTGGCGTGCACTTGAGAGGGGCC
>DASZMF010000839.1:0-8017 GCA_035552035.1 Candidatus Angelobacter sp. | reverse complement strand
CAGATTGCATGCAGAATTGTGCTTGAGTCATCCACCACCAAAGTTCTCTTCCGTGCGATGGCTGGCGCGTTCATCTTGCGCGGACTGGGATTGAAAATAACCGTTCCTACCGACATTTTTTACACCTTCTCTTCACTTTAAAGTTTACTGAGACTTTCGATATGCGTGGGTAAATCCCGAGCCTAGGTTGTGTAAAGATTCTGTAAGGGTCGGCATGTGGGAGCAAGGTGAAAGGGCAGGAAAGCTTGAGAACAGGCAGGCTCTCTTGTCCCAGAAGAGCGCCTGGCCTGCCTGTTCTCTTAGCGGGGGACGGGGCTACTTAGAAATCCCCCGGCGGCGGTCCATCCGGCCCACCCGGACCACCGTGTCCGTGCATGCCATGTCCGTGCATGCCTGGCCCACCGTGATGAGAGTGCATTTCATTCATCTTGGTCTGTTGCTCAGAAGTCAGGGTTTGGAAGAACGCTGCATCAGCCTTGGCATGGGCAGAGGTCATCTGGCCCATTAAGTTGCCAATGGTGTTGGAAGCCTGCTCAATGCCGGCAGAATCATTTTTCTGCACGGCCGCTTGCAGGCTCTCATGCGCATTCTTCATCTGGTCATGGAAGGTTTTTCCGTTGGTCGCAGCTTGGGTGAAGATGGTGGTGGCCTGCTGTTGCTGCTGCGTGGTCAACGAAAGATGCTTGGTTAGAAAGCCCACTTGGTGTTGGACCATCTCCGCTGGGTCCGGCGGACCTTTGCGTTGTGCCACGGCGAACATGCTGGCCAGGGCAAGGAATGTAACGAGTTTTACAAGGGTAGTTCTCATGTGAGTTGTTTTGCTCCGTACGGCTCGATTGGGTCCCGAAAACTATGTATAAAGCCAGTCTTTGTATTAATTTTCATGCTGCTTCTATTTTTAATGTTGCGTTATGCGTGTGCTGCTTGTGCTTTTGAATGATTGCAAAGGCGTTGCATGACTGAACTGAACTCTTGCCGGAAATTTTCTTTGTGAACAAAATCAAATGCGCCGGCTTCTTCGCATGCTTCAAGAAGTTCAGGCGTATTGTCAGTGGACATGAGTACCACCCGCGCAACAGGAAACCTACGGGCAAAAAACCATGCCAGGGTAAGCCCGTCCAGGTAGGGCATGTTTACGTCCATTAAGACCAGTTCTGGTTGAAGCTTTAAAACCGTCTCAATGGCCTCGCCGCCTTTTCCAGCGCGCGCCACCACGTCAATCAAAGGATCAAGTTCCAGAAGCGCGCAGGTAACCTGCAGGAACGTGGGGGAATCGTCAACTACAACTGTTCTGATCCGTCTCGGGCCCTCTTCTACCGGGCCCGGTGCAATGCTTTCATTGGAGAAAGTCAACTGAGTCTGGGCTGCCATCCGTCGTCACCACCTGTGTGAATTTGATGTTCCTATCTGAACATGATTTCGACTGAGGCTGGGTAAAATGGCTGGCAGAGCATTGTAAAGACGTTGTAAATGTGAGCTGGAAAGCCGCCCGCCCGGGCATTTTCAGGGATGAATGGCTCTATTGGATATCTAAGGCGTTACGCAGTGCGCGATCAAGTTCAGCTCAACTTTGTGCAGATGACTGATAGCCCAGGACATCTTCCGCTTCACGATTAAGCTGATCTGCGGCGGCATTAATAAGCTCCAGATCGCGTCTTTGGGAGCTTGAAGATAATCGCAAATAACGCCGAAACAAACACTCAATAACTGCTGATCGCGGTCCGATCAAGGAGCCAACTCCAGCTAGCACGTCAGAAGACAGAACAATTGAAATTTTCTTTTTCATAAACAGCAATCACAGCTGCGCTCAGTCAAATCTACAAAAGATATTTTGCCAAATGTACACAGTTTGTCCAAAAGTAACCGAGTTGCCATGGCCTTTCGTCCATTTGTAAGCCTTAACGCTGGGTGATAACATCTTTAGATTGTGGAGGTCGACTGATGTCGGATAGAGATAACAGCAATAGTTTCCTGTGGTTCCTGGCTGGACTTGGCTTTGGCGCTTTGATGGGCGTGCTTTACGCACCCCGGTCTGGACGCGAAACGCGCGAAGCCATTAAGAACTCTGCGGGTGAAGGTGCGGAATACCTGAAAAACCGCAGCAAAGATGCCCGTGAAACGGTCAACCAGTGGGTAGACCGCAGCAAAGACGTGGTCAGCCAGAAGAAAGAGCAGATCAGCAACGCTATTGACGCCACGCGCCAGGCTTATCGTGAAGCCGCCAGCGAAGGCAAGAAGGGCTAAGGAGCCAGGCTCTCAGTGGATAATACTGTCATCACAATCTTTGTGGTCGTCGCCGCAGTAGCCATTGTCTTGCAGATGGTGATTTTGTTTGCCTTGTACAAAGGGCTGCGGCAGACCTCAGAGCGCATGGAAGGCATTGCCAGCCGGCTGGAGCAGCAGGCGACTCCGGTATTGACCACAGCTGCCGCCATTCTCGATGACGCCAAGCCAAAAATTGCTGCGATCACCACGAACCTGGCAGAAACCACGGCATCTGTCCGAACTCACGTAACAAAGGTCGGCGAAGCAACTACTGAGATTGTTGAACGCGCACGCATGCAGGCAGCCCGTCTGGATGAATTCGTAGTCAATGCCGCGCAAAAAGTTGAAGCCACTTCTGAGCTTCTGCAACACAAAGTCTTCTCACCCATGCGGCGTGTCCGCGCCATTGTGAGCGCCCTGAATGTTGGCATGTCTTTCTTCAAGTCGAATCGTCCTCATCATAGAAATAGCGCAGAGAGCGTGGAAGACGAAGAAATGTTCATTTGACCAATTGGTAAGTGGGGAATTTGATTTGCCAAATCTCTTTTATCTTCCGAAGTGAACTGACACATGTCCGCCAGGCGGAATTCTTGATCCTGCGGCTGGCGACTGGCCCTGCCCGATCCCGCTGCCACTGATTTCCAGTTCCAGTCCTGCAGCTTCCGCCTCTTCCAATGCGACGCGCAAAGATTTGCCTCGGAAATCGGGAACGAGCGCTCCACCGGCGACATCCAGAACAATGGTTCCACGGGCTTGTTCAGTGGTTTTTAGAAGTGTCTTCTGCACTACTGCTGGCGGCGGTGGCGCGTTTGCAGCGGCTTGCGGAATAGGCAATGCGGGCTTGCTCGTCACAGAGACAGTTCGCAACCTTGCATCTTGTGTGGCAGGCATAGCAGGCGCAACTGTCGCTGCGGCTGACGCAGAAGACGCATCTGCAGGTGGCTGTTCACTTGCCTGTTCGCTGGCAATATGGTCTGGCGCGCCTTCGAATACTTCGTCTTCTTTGGTATGGGCGCGAATAAACATGCGCCTTGGATCCTGCACATCAACATCGTGCGGCACATTCATGTAAGCCAACACTTGCTGAGCTATGCGCGAGAAAACAGGCGCAGCTGTTTCTCCGCCGCCGTCTTTTGGATAACCGCCCGCCGGGGAATCCAATACAATCAACACCGTTACTGCAGGATTGTTGACCGGAGCAAATCCTCCGAAAGAAGCAATATGTTTGGTGTGGGAGTAGCGTCCGCTGGCGTCAATCTTCTGCGCTGTACCTGTCTTTCCTGCAGAAGTATAACCATCCAAAATAGCCTTCTTGCCCGTACCGCGAAGAACCACGCCTTCCAGTATGTGCTTCATCTGGGCAGCCGTAAGCGATGAGATAACGCGTCTACCAAGCATTGGATGAAAGGCAATCAACTGCGGCGTGCTGCGCGGTGCTGTCGTTCCAGCCACAATGCGCGGCGCAACTGCCAAACCATCATTCGCAATAGTGGAAACCATGGACGCCAATTGCACAGGCGACACGCCAATCTCCTGCCCCATGGAGATAGCTCCAATGCTCACTTTTGACCAGCGGCTTACCGGTTTGGTGATGCCACGCGTCTCACCGGGTAATTCGATCCGTGTCTGCGAACCAAATCCAAATGCACGTATGTAGCGGTCAAACCTTTCTTCTCCCAGCCGCAGGGCGATCTTAATTGCTCCGACGTCACTGGAATGTTCCAGAATTTGCGAGACGGTGAGTCCGCCGTAAGGATGATGATCGTGAATGCGGAGGCCGTTCACAACAATGGAGCCCATCTGGCAATCCACCACTTCATCTGGATTGGTAATCTTTTCTTCCAGCGCTGCTGCCACTGTAACCAGCTTAAAAGTTGATCCGGGCTCGTAGATATCGCTTACCGCGCGGTTTTTCAAGGCCTGCGGGTTTACCTTATTAAAGATATTTGGATTAAAAGTGGGCCAGTTGGCCAACGCCAGAATTTCTCCGGTATGTGGATTCTGGACGATGACAGTGCCCGCCTCTGCATGGGTATCGGAAATGGCTTTTGCTAGTTCGCGCTCGGCGATGTACTGGATTTTTTCATCGATGGTGAGCACCACGTTCTCGCCCGGATCAGGTTCTTTTTCCACGCGGCCAAGCCAGCGCCGCTTGTTGTCCATGGTGATCAGCATTTTGCCGGACTTGCCGGTGAGCTGCGGCTCGAACTCGCGCTCCACGCCGCCGAGGCCAGCGTCATCTAATCCGACATAGCCCAGCACCTGCGCCGCGAGTTCGCCTTTGGGATAAAACCGCTTTGATTCTTTTTGGAAGTAAATGCCCTTCAAGTTAAGCGCGCGGACGCGGGCACTGGTGGCGTTATCAACCTTGCGCGCTACCCAGGCAAAGGCGCGCGACGCGTGCATGCGGCTTTCAATATCCGCGGTATCAACTTTCAGAATTCGCGCCAGCACTTGCGCTGTGGAGTGTATGTCCGGCACTTCAGAGGGCACGGCAAAAACTGAGTCCACGCTGACGGTCATCGCCAGGTCATTGCCGTGGCGGTCATAGATATTGCCGCGCACGGGTGAAACATCAATGCTGCGCTGCTGTTGTTTGGCGGCGCGCTGGGTGAAGTCGCCGTAATTGATTACCTGCAGCCAGACCAGGCGGCCACAAATAACGATGACCCAAAATAGAAGGAAGCCGGCAAGAATGTAAATGCGCGTGTTGCCGTTTTCAGAGGAAGATCCTGTTTTCATTTTGACGACACTACATGAGCAGGCCATACGGCCAGGATTGCTTGCAATAACAAACACAAGGTCTCTCACTCCTATTCGGCTGCTGAAGAAAGCGCAGCCTCACTACGGAGTTCGGGATGACGAGTTTATAAAGATCGAAGCTAAAAATACGTGGCGGCTCCAGTTGGTTTTCCGGAGTCGCCATCAAAGGCTCCGGAAACTTCCGGTGCCAAGGTCAACCAACCAAAACTTATTGTGCGATGATCACAGCCACGGGCGACGCCTGGGCCATGATCGGGCCGCCAACATCATCCGGATTCAGGCGGATTACCTGGCCGGGCTGCGTGGATTCAAGCCCCATCTGCCTGGCCAGCGAATCGATTCTGCCGGGATCGCGCAGTGATGCCGACTCAAGCTTGAGCGTGCGGTTTACTTCCACCAGGCGCTCGCACTCGGTCTTTTGCGCTTCAATCTTGTAGCCATATTCAATGGAGCTGAAGTGCTGCCAGGCATAAAACATCATTACCAGGAAGAGCGCGGCCACGCTGGTGGAGAACATGCGTATCTCGCGCCGGCGCTGCGGATCAACAATTTTTATCAGCCGGGAATTATCAATGGTCTTCTGGAAATAAAATTCCGGCGTGAGCCCGGCAACACTGCTGCGCCCCGTGGCGCGTGCATCTACCGGCGTGATCATTCCTGTAATGTGCATTGCCGTGGCGGCCATTTACGCTACCTCAACCATTTCCTGGCGAACAATGAAAGGACGAAATTGATACTGGCGATCCAACGCAGAAGCCTGCGTGGTGGGCGCCTGCTGGCGGGCATGCTCTTCCGCACGCTGCACGCTGTTGATCAATTCTTCAATTGTTTTTCCTTGAAACATTTTCCTGTACCTTCTTTTCTCGAGGGAACTTATTATTCCGGCCTACCACGGCCTGGTACTGCAAACTTGTTGAACTTCTTGCCCGCGTTCTTTAATCCTTCCGGGCCCATTCTCGCCGCGACCCGCATCTTTGCGCTGCGCGATCTTGGGTTGCGATCAGTTTCTTCTTCGGTGGCGGTCAGCGGCTTCTTTGTAAGTACGTCATAGAGGCCGGCTTTCGCGCCATCCCGCAGAGCGTCTTTTACGATGCGGTCTTCCAGGGAATGAAAGCTGATGACTACCAGCCTGCCTCCCGTTTTAAGCACCTTGGGCGCGGCTTGCATGAGCGCCTTCAGGTCGTCTAACTCACGGTTTACGAAGATTCGGATTGCCTGAAAAGTAAGCGTCGCTGGATGAATCCTTTGATGAGCTCCGGTATTCACTGACCGGAGCGCAGCCGATATTACTTGTGCCAGATGAGCGGTACTTCTTATCGGCCGCGCCCGGACAATGGCTCTGGCGATTCTCCGCGACCTCCTTTCCTCACCGAATTCGTAAATCACATTTGCGAGATCTTCTTCGCGCATGTGGTTTACCACTTGATCGGCGGTGCGGTCCCCTTCTGGGTCCATCCTCATATCAAGAGGGCCGTCCGCCTGAAAACTAAATCCGCGCGCTGCGTTCCCGAACTGCAGTGAACTTACGCCCAGATCCGCCAGCAGTCCGTCAGCGCTGGCCAACGGAACTTGCTGGGGGAGCTCGGCGTAAGAGCTGTGCAACAGAGTGATCTTTGGACTGCCTTCAGGACGGTTATCACCTCCGACCCCAGAAAGCCTCTGTCGCGCCAATTCAAGAGCGTTGGTGTCCTTATCGAAGCCAATCAAATGGCCCTGTGGGCCTAGGCGCCTTGCGATTTCTAAACTGTGCCCGCCCAACCCCAGAGTCGCGTCGATATAGGTCCCGTCGCGCCGGATTGCTAAAAAGTCGATCGCTTCTTTTAAAAGAACTGAAACATGGCCAACTTCCCCATGCGCTCCCTGAGGAGCTTTTTCGCTGCCAAACTCGTCCGCCACTAAATGCCCAGTTCGTCGAGAGTTTTCTCATCGTCAGACGTGAACGGGTTCTCTTCTATATCTTTCTTGTAGACCTCGATGCTCTGCACTTCGAGGTACGTCAAGTTGCCGACCACAGCCACTTCGCCCTGAATCTTGGCTGTGTCGCGGAGCAATGCCGGTATCAACACCCGGCCCTGCCCATCGATCTCCACCAGTTGCCCGTAATAATTCGTACGGTTCAAAAACTTTTTCTTCGTCGGATTGAAATTGGAGAGTTTTGCCAGCTTCTCCTCGATCCGCTGCCATTCTTCGAAGGGATACACTTGAGCAACCTTCCCATCGAGCGATGTGATGTAAAATTGCGTGCTGTACTTCTCGTCGATCAGGCGCTTGAATTCCGCGGGAACCTTTAAACGTCCCTTCTCGTCGACCCGAGTTGGATGGTTGCCGCGAAACATTGCTTTTTCTACTTGTTACACCGGCTAAAACCGGCATTAAGGAGGCTAAAACGGTCAGTTTCAGGTGCTTTTGGATGTCTGTCACGGTAATTTGGAGGTTTTTGGCCTTCATTTTCCCTTTGACTACTTTTGACCACTCGTCACTTGCAGCCACCTAGCTATTACCACTTTCAACCACTTTAGACCACATGATAGGCCTAAATGGTTGGCTGTCAATGGCTTTTTTATAAGTCCAGGTGTGGAAAACCGGCTTCACGGGAGTGGAAACCGTGGCTTGTGGGGTTACGAGTACATAAATACTATCTGTAGTGTTTACTGTAAAGGTTCCGCACCTTAATCACTCTGGGTGAGTTAGAGGCATCAACAAGTTGGTTGCAAATAGAACAGCTTAAAAAAGTTTGAAAACACGCGCGATCAAATATTTTGGATTTATCTTGAACTCAGGTCATCACCAAAACCATTTCTGCCAATCACGCGCTGTTCGCTCTTCCCTGCGTTGGGCCTGCCTGTTCTTTTTATTTGTGACGGCGGTTCCTCTCTTCGGTCAGGGCGGTCCGCCTTTGCTCACGGACGATCCCGGCACACCGGGGCCGCATAACTGGGAAATTAATGTCGGCCTCACCACAGATCGCCGCAGCACGGTGCGCGAATTT
>DASZMF010000838.1:0-2461 GCA_035552035.1 Candidatus Angelobacter sp. | reverse complement strand
CACGCAACGCGCAGGCCAAAGGCTCAGTCATGGCGGCGGATTCAAAGCTCAGATCGTCCGGCAGCGCCAGCATATTGGTCTCAACAATGCGGCGCGGAATCTTTATATATTCGGCGTAAGCGCCGTTATTAAACAACAGATCTTCGCAGATATTTTCCTGGTGCTTCAGGCAGAAGAAGCATGAGCCGCAGGGAGCAGAATTCAGTGCAACAACTTTCATGCCACGGCGGAAGTCGCGCACGCTGGGACCAACTTCTTCAATCACGCCAGAAAGCTCATGCCCAAACAACGCTGGTGGCACAATCATGCGCGCGTGATAGCCGCGCTGGTAAACCTTCAGGTCCGTTCCACACGTGAGCGCCACGTTCACTTTTACCAGCACTTCGCCGGTTTCAAGCGTGGGGATGGGCACCTTCTCAATCTTGATGTCCTCTTTGCCATAGAGGACCGCTGCTGTCATTTGTCCTTTCAATTCTTCTCCCAATCCATTCCGGGTTGAATCACGATCTTCATCGAATCAGGTCCGGGATGCGAAGCCAGATGCAACGCCTCTACTGACTTTGCCAGCGGAAAGCGATGCGAGATGAGCCGCGCAAAATCAATTTCTCCGCTGAACACCAGTTGCACGTTTTCATCCTGCAAATCCACTGACGCACTGTACGAGCCCATCAGCGTTTTTTCATCCATGCAGACCGCGGAAGGATCAATTGCCACTTCACTCCGCTGCGTCTGCGCAAACAACATCACTTTTCCGCCGGGCCGTACGGCATCCATCGCAGGCTTGATCAAGCTATTGCCCGCCGTAGCCAGGATGACTGCATCTGCGCCGCGACCGTCTGTCAGCTCGCGCACCCGCGCCGCAGGATCAGCTGTCCCGGCATTCACATTGTGCTGTAAACCGTAGCTCTCACTTATTTTAAGGCGTTGGGGATACAAATCGGAAGTTACTACGGTCGCACCCGTCCGTTTGGCCAGTGCCGCCAGAATGATCCCAATGGGCCCCTGCCCAATCACCAAAACCGTCTCATCGGCCTGCAATTGCATAGATTCCACGGCTTTGAGGCAGGTATTTACCGGCTCAATAAACGATGCCTGCTCGTAGGAAACCTGGTCTGGGATCTTCACCACGCCTTTACGTACGATCCAATCCATGACCCGGATGTACTCGGCAAAGCCCCCGCCACTGGCCTCAAAACCTGCCGTTGCGCCAACCTTTTTGTACACCGGACATTGCGCGAAAACTTTCTTCCGGCAGTAATAACACTCGCCACACGGAATGTGATGGAACACCATCACGCGGTCGCTAATATTGAAATTGTTAACGCCCTCGCCCATGGCGACAACCTGCCCAGACATTTCATGGCCGAAAATCCGCGGGGCAGAATGCGAGCCGGTAGAAATCTTTTTCAAGTCTGTGCCGCAAATCCCGCAACTATGAATGCGTACCAGCAGTTCTCCTGTCCCAATTTCCAGGACAGGAACAGTCTCCAGACGGACATCGTCTTTGCCGTGATAAACCGCAGCCTGCATCGTCTTGGGAATGACGAAATTACCAGCGGCGGACTCTGATTTTATAGCTGTATGCATTAAAAGTTAGCGCTTTGCTTCCGAGAGCTCTGGTGTATTCAGTGTAACAATTTCCTCAGCTTGCACTCTGGTGATCAGGTTTTCTGACAGCCAGCCGCACAACGCGCGCGTGGCCTTGCTGCTGTTTCTAGCCAGCGCTGCAACCCTGAACCACTGCCACGGCCGCACTGCTGCCCAGGCGGCGAATTTGCCGGTCTGAAAATTTCCGTCGGAGGTTAGAAACTTGCCCATTGGCGGCATGGCGAAATCGGCTTCGTCAGAGATCGCTTTTACGCAGCGGAAATCAATGTTGGCCTCTTGCGCGATTCTGGCTACGCCTGCGGCTTCCATATCGACTACCAGCGCGTGGAAACCCTGCACCAGCTGCTTCTTCGCTTCTGCGTCGGCAATTTCCGCCGCGCTTACCAGCACTCCACCGCTAATGCGGGAGCTGTCGGCGGCACAGCGATACTCTGCGCTATCGGACGCATCGACGACTACGTTCGGCGTAAAAATGCTGCCCACTTTCAGGCTGCGAATCAGCGCTCCGGCCAAGCCCACTGACATCAAGGTTGATGGATGAAACTTTTCCACTACCGCGCTTGCTGCAAGTGCGGCGTTGTTGCAACCGATTCCGGAAATAATGGCGATCAAGCCATCGCTCTCAAACACCGTGAACTTTCTTTCACCAGACGAAAGCACACTTTTCTTCCATCCTTTAACCAACGGCGCCAGTTCTCTTTCCATGGCAGCGATGATGGCAATCTTCTTTATGCTCATGCACTCACCGGCGCAATCCGCCCCGGTTCTTCTACATATCCGTTGCTTTGGAACCATTCCACGGCGCGACGCAATGCATCTTCTACCGGAATAACTTTATACCCAAGTTCATATT